>CAYPHP010000139.1:0-8327 GCA_964410045.1 uncultured Acidobacteriota bacterium
TGCGGGCGGCCGCGCGTCCAGCTTCGGCGTCCGCGTAGCATTTCCTGCACAAAACCAATGTCTTCCTTCGCCAGGCAGACATGATGAGCTGAAACAGGTCGAGAGGTCGGCCTTGGTTTTGCAGGTCGGCGAGTTTGCGGATGTGATGCACGCGCACCCCATCCCGTGATTCACAGATTTCGCACCGATCCCGCCGCAGCCGGTTGACCAGCTTCGGAGCGGTGGAAAAGAATCCCAATGCCTCGCGCACGGTCATCTGCAGTACTTCGTGGATGTTCTTGCCGCGGTGCCGGATGCCCAAGACGCCGCTCTTGAATCGCGTGCCTTGGCACTCCTCGCAAACCAACTCGACGTCGGCCAGGAACTGCATTTCCACGGTCACTGTGCCGTCGCCCTGGCAGGTTTCGCAGCGCCCGCCCGGAATATTGAACGAGAAAAATCCGCTGTGATAGCCGCGCTTGACGGCTTCCGGCGTGGCCGCGAAGATCTCGCGGATGGTGTCGAAGGCCTTGATGTAGGTCACCGGATTCGACCGTGGCGTTCGTCCGATCGGCGACTGGTCCACCAGCACCACGTCGTTGACAAGCTGGGCCCCTTCGATCTTGCGGCAATTCAAACGGCTCGGCTGCGGCTCGGCGCTTCCGTTCTCGGGGTTCGGACTCGCAACGGCAATCCGACCCAACTTCAGCCCTTGGTAGAGCACCTCATGAACCAGCGTGGACTTGCCCGATCCGGAGACTCCGGTCACCGCCACCATCATCCCCAGCGGGATGGCAACATCCAGATTCTTCAGATTATGCAGATGCGCGCCCACGATCTTGAGTTGCTGGCGCGGATTCACCGGACGGCGTTGCTCAGGGACGGGAATGCGCAGATCGCCATTGAGATAACGCCCGGTGAGCGAAGGAGCCAGACGCAACTGGGCATAGGACCCGGCGAAAACCAACCGCCCGCCATTCTCGCCGGCGCCAGGGCCGAGATCGAGGATATGGTCGGCGGCACGCATCATCTCGCCATCGTGCTCGACAACCAGAATGGTGTTGCCCAGGTCGCGCAACTCCTCAAGGATCCGGATCAGGCGGCCGCTGTCACGGGCATGCAGCCCGATGGATGGCTCGTCGAGGACGTAGAGCGCGCCCACCAGCCGTGATCCGAGCGAGTTGGATGCGCTGCGCCTCGCCGCCAGAGAGCGTTGATGCCAGGCGGTCCAGGGTCAAGTACTCGAGACCCACATTGCGCAGGAACGACAAGCGCTGGCGGATCTCCTCGAGAACCTTGGCGGCAATCTCGGCTTGCTGCGCGGTCAAGCTGACTTCCTCGAAGAAGCGCACCGCCTCTTCGATGGTCAGTTTGCAGGTCTCGCCGATGGTGCGTCCGCCGACTCGGACGTTCAGCGCCTCCCGCCGCAGACGCGCTCCCTGGCACGCCGGACACAGCGTGTATCCGCGATAGCGGCTGAGAAAGACGCGGATGTGCAGCTTGTACTTCTTGCGCTCCAGGTAATCGAAGAAGCCCTTGATTCCCGGGAAACGTCCCTTGCCGTCGAACAGGATCTCGCGTTCCTTGGTGTCCAGCTCGTAGTACGGCACGTGGAGGCGCACGCCGAGGGTCCGCGCGTAGCGCTTGAGTTCTCCGTAATACTGGCGATACTTCGGCTTGGTCCACGGCTCGACCGCGCCTTCCTCCAGGGACTTGGTCTTGTCCGGGATCACCAGGTCCATATCGAAGTCGATGGTGTTTCCGAAACCCTGACACCGCGGGCATGCGCCGAACGGGCTATTGAAGGAGAACAACTGCGGCTCGGGATCCTCGGCCGGCGTCCCGCAACTCTTGCACTCAAATCGCTCGCTGAACCGAAGGCGGGCTTGATCCGTCTCCCAGATGGACTCGCCGCCCTCGCGATAGCAGGTCTCCACGGCGTCGATGATGCGCTGGCGAAGCCCGTCGCCCTCTTCGTGGCGAATCACCAGCCGGTCGGCCAGTACGTAGATCGCTTCACTGAAGTCCAGGTCCAGCAGCGATTCCGGCGTGGCAAACTCGAAGATCCTGCCCTTCTGGAAGAGCCGTCCGAAGCCCCGCTTGCGCAGATCGAAGAGACGCTGCTTAAGAGTCTCCGTGTCCAGCCTATGTCCGCTGCGCTCGACGGGAAACAGCACCTGACACTTAGCGCCATCGGGCAGGGAAAGCAGGCGTGACGCCACTTCATCCACCGTGTCGCGCCGGATCTCCTGGGAACAATTCCCGCAGTACGTCCGGCCGACGCGGGCATACAACAGGCGCAGGTAGTCGTAGATCTCCGTGGCGGTGGCGACGGTCGAGCGCGGGTTGCGGGTGGTGTTCTTCTGCCGGATGGCCACCGCCGGAGCGATTCCTGCGATCTCATCAACGTCCGGTTTCTCGATTCGTTCAAGGAATTGCCGGGCATACGCCGACAGCGACTCGACGTAGCGCCGCTGTCCTTCCGCGTAAATGGTGTCGAAGGCCAGGGAAGACTTACCGGACCCGCTTACCCCGGTGACCACAGTCATCTGGTTGTGAGGGATCTCGAAGTCGATGTTCTTCAGGTTGTGGACACGCGCACCACGGACCTGAATGCTCGCTTGAAGGATCTCTGCCGCGCCAGCCATGCGTTCTGTTCAGAATACCACGGCGGTCGGCATCCCAAGCGCCGCTACGACATCCTCTGCGCAATCTGCGCAATCTGCGGACTGTGCTAGGCTTTTCTTCATGGCCACCTTTCGCCGCGTGATTCTCATCGTGCTCGACAGCTGCGGGATCGGGGCCATGCCGGATGCCGCCGCGTTCGGCGATCCGCCCGGAGGCGACACGCTCGGGAACATTGACCGGCTGCGTCCGCTGCATGCGCCCAACCTGGCGCGCCTGGGTCTAGCCAACATCAAACCGTTTGCGCATCTGCGAGCGGCGCCGAATCCGGAAGGCTGCTTCGGCAAGGCCACACTGGCTTCGCCGGGAAAAGACACCACCACCGGACATTGGGAAATGGTCGGCATCATCCTGGAGCGGCCCTTTCCCGTCTATCCGCACGGATTTCCGCGTGACCTAATGAACGCCTTCGAAAAGGCCATCGGCCGCAAGAGCCTGGGAAACAAGCCGGCATCGGGCACCGAGATCATCGAGGAACTGGGCGCAGAACACATGCGGACCGGCTCTCCGATTGTCTACACCTCGGCCGACAGCGTCTTCCAGATCGCCGCGCATGAAGAAGTGATTCCGGTTCCCGAGCTGTACCGGATGTGCGAGATCGCTCGCCGCCTGCTCGACGTGCCGCACCGCGTCGGCCGGGTGATCGCACGCCCGTTTGTCGGGCGTCCCGGAGCATTCACCCGCACGCCCAATCGCCACGACTACGCCATCGAGCCGCCTGCCGGCATGTTGCTCGACCAACTACAGGAAGCCGCCGTCTTCACCTACTCGGTCGGCAAGATCTACGACATCTTCTGCGGACGCGGCTTGAACGGACACGTGAAGATGAAAGACAACGCTGACGGCGTGGCCAAGACCCTGGAAGCGATGGCCGCCCAGCCCGACGGATTCATCTTCACCAACCTGGTGGACTTCGATATGAAGTTCGGTCACCGCAACGATGTGGAAGGCTACGCCCGAGCGCTTGAGGATTTCGACGCGTCACTGCCGGCGTTGGAGAAGGCCATGAAGCCCGGTGACCTGCTGATCCTGACCGCCGATCACGGGTGCGATCCCACCATCCCCGGCACCGACCATTCCCGCGAGTACGTTCCCATCGTTACTTACGGTCCGGGGCGGCCCGCCGGGCGCGACCTGGGCGTTCGCGCGTCGCTCGCCGACGTCGGGCAGACCGTGGCCGAGAACTTCGGGTGTCGCTTGGAGAGAGGAGAGAGCTTCCTTCAAGCTCTATAAAGGAAAACAATGAGAAGACCGCTGATGGCGGGGAACTGGAAGATGTTCAAAACCATCCCCGAGACCGAGAAGTTTGTTCAAGAGTTTCTTCCCCTGGTTTCCGGCGTCACCCATTGCGACTTTGCCATCGCTCCGCCGTTCACGGCGCTGGCGACAGCCGCACGGGCGGCGCGCGGATCGTCGCTGGGCGTGGCCGCCCAGGACCTGTACTGGGAGAAGCAAGGCGCTTTTACCGGAGAGGTTTCAGCCGCGATGCTCGTTGACGCCGGATGTACCTACACGATCATCGGCCACTCCGAACGGCGGCACGTCTTTGGAGAACCGGACGAAGCTGTTTTTCAAAAGACTCGCGCAGCGCTGGGGGCCGGCCTGATCCCCATCGTCTGCGTCGGGGAAACCTTGGCCGATCGCGAGGCCGGTCAGACGGAAGCCCTGTTGCGGCGGCAGTTCGAGGGCAGTGTGGGCGGTTTGACCGAACCCGAATTTGGCCGTATAATCATTGCTTACGAGCCAGTTTGGGCAATTGGCACGGGCAAGACGGCCACGCCGGAAATCGCCGCTGAAGCTCACCGGTACCTGCGTTCCTTGGCAGCGGGCAGGTTTGGAAAGTCGAGCGCCGAGGCTCTGCGAATTTTGTACGGCGGCAGCGTGAAGCCGGACAATGTGCGCGGTCTGATGGCCCAGCCGGAACTGGACGGCACTTTGGTAGGTGGGGCGAGCTTGGATGCGAAGTCCTTTGCCGCCATAGTGAATTTCTGAAAGGTTAAAGTACTACTCGATGGTCATACTGCTCACAATCTTGCACGTGCTGGCTTGCTTGTTCCTGATCCTGGTGGTTTTGCTGCAGAGCGGCAAGGCCGCCGACCTCGCCGGCGCCTTCGGCGGAATGGGCAGCCAGACAGCGTTCGGTCCTCGGGGCGCGGCCACTGTTCTGACCAAGGCCACTACGGTCGCCGCGGTCCTGTTCATGATCACCTCGCTGAGCCTTTCGATCGTGGCCACGCGGGGCGGCGGTGGCGCGGGCGGGGCGTCGGTGCTGGACAAGGTCCCGGAGCAGTCCGCTCCGGCCAAGGCCCCGGCGACACCGCCTCCGGCCACGCCCACTCCGTCGGCACCGGAAAAGAAGTAGTAGAATCGGCTTAGATCCACCCATTGCGGGGGTGGCGGAACTGGCAGACGCACCAGCTTGAGGGGCTGGCGCTCGCAAGAGTGTGCGGGTTCAAATCCCGCCCCCCGCACCAATTCCCTAGGTTGTTCGTAGTAAAGGAACTCACCAGATGACTGTTGAGGTTAGGATGGGCCCTCTCTGATCGTAGCAAGGCCGTGGACAATCGCGTATCGAACGAGTTCCACCACGGAATGAAGGCCGAGCTTACGCATGATCTTGGCTCGGTGAGTTTCCACGGTTCGCACGCCAATCCCCAGGAAGTCGGCAATACGTTTGTTGGACTCAGCATTGACGAGCAATTGCAGGATTTGCGCCTCTCGAGGCGTGAGCTCCTTCACTTTCGCGCTCACGTTTGGAGCCTGACTGAGTGCGCCGGTCAAGACCGCGTTCGCGAGGTCCTCGGCGGGCTTGCGGCTTAGATATGGCCTTCCTCGTACGAGACTCTTGATAGCCCTAAGAAACTGGTGACCTGGGTCAGTTGTCAGAACGAAACCGCGCGCCCCGGCAGTCACGGCGTTCCGTACTAACTCTTCTGAACTGGTCGCACTCAAAACCAGTACTTCAACCCCCGGAAGTTCGCCTCGGATTTCGAGTAGAAGCGTCCGGATGTCCGGTTGGGGCACGTTGCCCAGAATGACCACCTGCGGCCTGAGCAAGCGAACTGCGCGAAGGACGCCCTCTCGCGTGTCTGCCTCACCGCAGACTTTGCAGCCTTCACGGCGGCAGAGCATTGCCCGAACGCCGTAGCGCACTACCGGTTGCCTGTCTACAATTAGAACACGCTTAGGGCTCGCTGTCCTCAGACCTAGGCTCCGCGCTCTAATGCCTCGCCGCACGGGCGACCACCTACCCAGCAGAATCGTATCACTAAAGCGATTTATTGAGAAGCTCTGAATCGTCATACCGACTTGTGCGTAGGTGCTCTGGATCGGGAATCCGTATTTCCTGGGATTGCAGTGTTCTTAGAATTCCTTTATCCTCGATGTGGGCCGGCCCTGCAGAAGCAATGTGTACCTAGAGGTCCGATGGAGCCATGGCCATTATTGGACAATCTCCGCAAGTAACCGAAGTGCGAGACATGATCGCGCGCCTGTCTGCGACTTCGTGCACGGTGTTGTTGGTAGGTGAAACCGGCACCGGTAAGGACGTTGTTGCCCACGCGATCCATGAAAGCAGCTCCAGCAGAGAAGGACCATTTGTGCCAGTGGATTGTGGGGCACTCGCCGTCGGTATGATGGAGAGCGAGGTGTTCGGGCACACCCGTGACGCGTATACCGGAGCCACGGAGACAACCGAAGGCCTGTTTCGAAGCGCAAACGGTGGCACACTCTTCTTAGACGAAATTGATGAGCTTCCTGTTCAGGCGCAGGCCAAACTCCTGCGACTCATTCAGGACAAGATGGTCCGCCAGGTTGGCAGCGTCCAGTTTTCGAGAACCAATGTGCGTCTGATCGCAGCCACTAACCGAAACCCCCAGCTGGCGATGCTCCAAGGAGTATTCCGCCACGACCTGTACTACCGACTGGCAGTGGTCGAGATTGAGATGCCTCCGCTTCGGGACCGCCGGGAAGACATCCCGATGTTGGTGGAACACTTTGTCGCCAAACACCTTGGGCCGGGTGGTACGCCGCTGGTCTGTGGACCGAAGGCGTGGGCGCGGCTGCTGGCACACAATTGGCCAGGTAATGTGCGCGAGCTAGAGAATTGCGTCATCCGCGCCCTGGCGCTGGGCGTTGAGCCAACCCCTGAGGCAATGGAGTCGACCGATCTGTTTTCGGGTGCGGTCAACCCTCGGCGAAAGGTCCACATCAGTGTGGTTGCCCCGGCGAAACTGGGTCGCGCTGTGCCTTTCGACTTCCGAGATTACCCTGAGAAGCCCGGTCGGCGTGGGAAGGCGAACGGGGCTAGCGCCTCGCAGCAACAAGCCCCTTCAACCGGTGTTGGTGCGAAGGCAGTTGGCAGACACGGCATGTCTTCGATAAGGTTCAATACTTGAGAAACTAGTGGCAAATGAGGATGTTGCGATTCACACGACATTACGTGTCAAATACGATTAAAGCAGCAACGTGTATTCCTCCGCCATCGTTAGGCAGTACTCACACCCGTACTATATCCAGATCGGCCCATAGCGTTCGGGACCTTAGTACTATTGATTGTAAGCAGTCGCATGCTAAGGATTACGGCGAAATGACAATCCCGCCGCCTGTCAGCAATTCGGACATAAGCGCCCGCATATTGGTTGTTGTGTTGTTCCTTGCCGCAGGGTGTTCCCACTTTGTCATGCAGGGCAGCGGTGAAATGCAAGAGCGTCGTCGCAGCTGGCAACACGGGTTTGTTACTGGGCTCTATGCTCAGGTACAGGAGAGAGTGACGGCAGGAAACATCAGTGAATGTCACGGCATGGCCGAGATCCTCGATGGAATTGCGGACGTCGCCGGATCGCCGTCGCAATTCTCCAAACTCCTGGGAACGTTCATTGCGCCCTCGGCCGCGCAAAGGGCGAACCCTGCTCTCTTGTCGGCCTTTTCAAGAGACTGGAATCCCGCGAGGCAGGGGCCCCTAAACCGTTTTCAGCGAGCTACCGGATTCGCCGCCGAATTCATTGATTCCCGGGACCCGAGCAATGATCCGGCGAGTCGTTTTGCCTGCGTTTTTCAACTAAGCTTCTCCACGGGCGGGCTTCCGCCCTCGGCGTTTCGGCTCCGCAGCCTGGACGACCCGGACATGCCGAACATGAAACTAGCGATTGCCGCCTCTGTGCTCGCCGCCGCGGTTCGCAACGGCGAGCTGAGTATGCACGATGTGGGAAGACATGTGAGGAAGAATCTGTGCGCACAGGCGCCCGCGTTTGACCGCTCGACCGTGAGATCGTTTCAACAAACACAGCCGCCTGTACTTGAGTACTCTTCGGCAGGTCCAGTAGGCGCGAAGTAAACGCGGCGGCGCGTGAACTCAAGAGGCAAGGGCCCACAAGCCGAACGATCCGTAGCCAGCCGCTAGCGAAATGACCGCCCTCTGGGACCTCTTGAATCTGGGTCATACCAGCGGGCTTCCTTTGACAGCAGTGCGCCCCAGGGTGGTGTAGAAACATGTAGTTCCAGCGCCGAGTACAACGCCCGGCTCTCGGTTTCTTCCTGTTCCGGGCCTCCGAGTACCATTCCGGTCCACTGCGGCTGCCTTCTCTAGAGAGCTATTCAGCGCGAATCAGGAGTCCAAGTGCAGCATTCAATGGGAGTAGACGAATCCGCGACCATCTCGCAAG
>CAYPHP010000140.1:0-3408 GCA_964410045.1 uncultured Acidobacteriota bacterium
GGGCCTACTTGATGAGTTCAAGCAACCGCTGACGAATTTGAACCGCCTTGCGGGAGTCTGCGGCGATGATCAGAATCGTGTCGTCGCCGGCGATGGTGCCGACCACGTCGGGCCAGCTTTCGGCATCCAGGGCAAAGCCCACCGGCTGCGCGCCGCCAGGAGTGGTTTTCAGCACCAGCAGGTTCTGCGCTTGGCGCACGTCGCGCAAGAAGTCGGCGGCGGCGCGACGCAGGTTTTCGTGACGCACGGATTCCGGAGGCGCAGCAGCACCCATCTGGCGATAGCCGGCCGGAGTCTTGGCCACGCTTAACTCGTGCAGATCCCGCGACAGGGTCACCTGCGTGGTGTGAATTCCCAGCCGCCGCAGCCCGCGAGCCAGTTCCTCCTGGGTATGGACATCCTGCTCACGAACCAGCTTGAGGATCTGTTCGTGACGGAACTGCTTGTTCATTTCTTGCGCCACTCCGTCAAACGCCGGCGCGCTTCGGCGATCGCTTGGCGGACCATGCCCGGCCCGGTGCCGCCGAAGATTTCGCGGCGGTGGATGCCCTCCGTCCCGCGCAGCCAAATCAGGCAGTCTTGCGCAAAAGCCGGAGAGAATTCGCGAAGCTGCGCCAATGTCCACTGCTCCGGAGCTCGATGTGCCTCAAGACCGGCGCGCACAATGCGTCCGACAACCTGATGAGCGTCGTGAAACGGCACGCCGTGCAGCGCCAGGTACTCGGCCAAGTCTGTTGCACAGGACCAGCCGCCCGCGGCCGCCGCAGCCATCGGTCCAGGACGCGGCGTCGCGGTGGCGACCACGCCAGCAGCCATCTCCAGGCCCAGACGCAATTGGTCGGCCGCGTCGAAAATCCCTTCCTTATCCTCCTGCATGTCCCGGTTGTAGGTGAGCGGAAGCCCCTTGGTCACGGTGGCCAAGCCGACGAACTCGCCGAGCACTCGCCCCGTTTTCCCGCGCAGCAGTTCCAGCGAATCGGGATTCTTCTTTTGCGGCATCAAGCTGCTTCCGCTGGTTACCTGATCGGAAAGTTCCAGGAAGCCGAATTCCTCGCTGGAATAGAGAATCCAGTCTTCGGCGAGACGGCTCAGGTGCAGGAACGTGGTCACCGCGGCGAAGAGGAATTCCAGGGCGAAGTCGCGGTCGGCTGTGGAGTCGAGACTGTTGGTGGTGAGCCGGGAAAATCCCAGGTCGCGGGCCAGTTGTTCGCGATCGATGGGAATCCCGCTGCCGGCCAGCGCACCGCTGCCGAGCGGCATGGCGTCGGCGGTGAAGCGGGCCGACTGAAGACGGCGGCGGTCGCGCGCGAACATCTCGAAGTAGGCCATCAGGTAATGGCCCCACAACACCGGTTGCGCCCGGCGCATGTGCGTGTAACCAGGCAGCACCAGATCGGGATGAGTCTCGGCTTGAGCCACCAGCGCCTCAAGCAGCAGGTCGAGACGCTCGACGGAGGCGTCAATCTCCTGCTTCATCCACAGGCGCACATCCACGGCCACCTGCTCGTTACGGCTGCGTCCCGTGTGCAGTCGCGCGGCCAGGGTTTCCATGCCGGGCTTCGCACCCAGCTTGCGCTGCACCAGAGTATGGACGTCTTCGTCGGAGGCGTCGAAGAACGCCGGATCGCGCTTGGCATCTTCCGCCAGCGAAGCCAGCGCCGCGCGTACCTGCTCGGCCTCCGCTGGTGAATAGATGGCGATGCGTTGGAGCGCCGAAACCCACGCCCGGCTGCCTTCGATGTCGGCGAAGAACAGCCGCTTGTCGAAATACAGAGATCCGGAAAAGTCCTCGAAGACTTTCGATGGTCCTTCCGCGAATCTGCCGCCCCACAGCTTCATTTTTTGGCCTTCAACATCGCCCGGACCCGCATTGGCAAACCCACCAGCTTGATGAAGCCCTCGGCGTCCTTTTGATCGTAGGTTTCGCCCATGGTGAAGCTGGCGATGGCGGTCGAGTAGAGCGAATTCGGCGAGCGCCGCGAAAGAACGCTGATGTTGCCCTTGTAGAGCTCGAGCGCCACTTCGCCGGTGACCACCTGCTGCGTGGAGTCGATAAATGCGTCGAGCGCTTCGCGCAGCGGAGTGAACCACAGTCCGTTGTAGACCATCTGGCCGTAATCGAGTGCGACATGCTGCTTGTAGGCCAGCGTGGCGCGGTCCAGAGTGAGCGCCTCCAGTTCCGCATGCGCCGCATAGAGCAGCGTCCCGCCGGGCGTTTCGTAGGCTCCGCGGGATTTCATACCCACAAAGCGGTTCTCCACCAGATCAATGCGCCCGATACCGTGCTCGTTGCCGATCGCGTTCAGCTTCTCGACGATCTCGAACGCGCTGCGCTTCTTTCCATCTACCGAAACGGGCATGCCCTTCTCGAAGCCGATGGTCACGCGGCCGGGCTTGCTGGGAGCGTCCTTGGGCGAGCGGCTGAGCACCCAGACGTCGTCGGGAACCGCGTTGGCGGGATCTTCGAGCACTCCACCTTCATGACTCAGGTGCCAGATGTTGCGATCTCTGCTGTAGATTTTGGCTGCCGACGCCGCCACGGGAATATTCTTCTTGCGCGCGTACTCCAAGGCGTCTTCGCGAGATTTGATGTCCCATTCCCGCCACGGCGCGATGATCTTGAGTTGCGGGGCCAGGGCCAGCACGGTCAGTTCGAAGCGGACTTGGTCATTGCCCTTTCCGGTGCAGCCGTGAGCCACGGCCTCGGCTTTTTCCTTGAGCGCAACTTCCACCTGACGCTTGGCCAAGAGCGGCCGCGCGATGGACGTACCCAGCAGGTACTTGCCTTCATACACCGCACCCGCCTTCACCAGCTTGAACAGATAGTCGCGGGCAAACTCCTCGCGCATGTCTTCGACGTAGCACTTGCTCGCGCCGGTAGCCTTGGCCTTTTCCTTCAGACCTTTCAGTTCGTCCGCGCCCTGGCCGATGTCGCCAGCCATGGCGATGACTTCGCACTGATAGTGCTCGCGCAGCCACGGAATGATGATGGAGGTATCCAGGCCTCCGGAATATGCCAGTACGACTTTCATTAGGGCTCCTAGATTCGGGCTCGGACTCTGTGTCCTCTGTGCCTCTGTGGCAAATCGCCTTAAGGATTGCTCAACAACGTCAACAAAATCGCTTTGGCCACGTGCAAACGGTTCTCGGCCTGATCGAAGACCACCGAGCGCTTGGACTCGATCACTTCTTCGGCTACTTCCTCGCCGCGATGAGCGGGCAGACAGTGCATGAAGACGGCGTTACGCGCGGCACGGCTCATCAACTCGGGAGTCACCTGGTAGGGCGCGAAAACCTGTGCGCGTTCGGTGGCTTCGTGCTCAAAACCCATGCTGGCCCAAACATCGGTGTAGACGCCGTGAGCGCCTTCCACGGCCTTCTCCGGGCGGTCGGGGAACAGCTCAATGC
>CAYPHP010000140.1:3418-8287 GCA_964410045.1 uncultured Acidobacteriota bacterium
GCTTCCGGTCTTGCGTGCGATGCGCCGCGCCGCAGCCACGATCTCTTCCTGAGGCTGATAAGCCTTGGGACAGGCCAGGCGCAGGTGCGCGCCGCAAAGCGCGCCCGTGAGCATCAGCGAATGCGCCACGTTGTTGCCGTCGCCGACGAAAGCCATGGTCACCTTGCCGGAGTGCAGCGCCTTGCGCCCGAAGATCTCACTACGCGTGAACCAATCGGTCAATGCCTGACAGGGATGGAACAATTCGCTCAGGCCGTTGATCACCGGAATGCGCGCCCACTTGGCGAACTCCTCGACCGTGGTGTGGGAAAACGTGCGCAGGGCCACCGCGTCCACCCAGCGCTCCAGGTTGCGGGCGATGTCGGCGATGGGCTCGCGGTCGGGAATACGCTGCGGACCGGTGTCCATGAAGACGCTGTTGCCGCCCAGCGTCTGGATGGCCAGCTCGAAGGTCAGCCGTGTGCGCAGGGAGCGTTTTTCAAAGAGCACCGCCAGGGTGCGGCCGGCCAGCGCGGTGGCGAAGCGTTGCGGGCGGGCCTTGACCTCGGCGGCCAGGTCCAGAGCGGCGGCGACGCCCGCCGGGCTGAAATCGTCGTCGCGGACCAGGTCGGGCGGCGCGGCGGGACGCGCGGCACGGGCCGCCGTGCGGCTGGGGGCGGCGCTCACCGCTGTTTCCGCCAATGAATAATTATGCACACAGATGAATAATCACACATTCCCGCCGCCGGGGTCAAGCGGCGGGCGGCCCCCCAAACGAAAACGCCCCGGAGCCTTCCGGCTCCAGGGCGCTGGATAAGGACCCGTGATGCCTACTTCTTCTTCGGTGCGATGGAATCCTTCACCGCCTTGGCCAGATAGAATTTGGCCGTCGTCTTGGCGGGGATCTTGATGGGAGCGCCGGTGGCCGGGTTCCGGCCCATACGCGCCTTGCGGTTCACTTTCTTCAGTCGTCCCAACCCGGGCAACACGAACATTCCGTTCTTCTTGGCCTGCGAAATGGCCAAGTCTACCAGGGACGCCAGAAACTGCTTGGCGGCCTTGTTGCTCGTTCCGTTCGCCCCGGCCAGGTGCTTCACCACTTGCGACTGGGTCATGCGGTCTGCCATTACTCCTCCTCTGTGAATCTCCCGCCGGCGTTGCACCATGCGGGGCGTGTTTCTTTCCGCCCGTAATCATACGGGAGAACCACGCTTGGGGCAAAGAAAAACCCGTGCTGCTGAGTTGTAGTGCAACCGCGCGGACCTCGCTATAATCCGGTCATGGGCTCCGGCCCGGAATCCTTCCGCACCGTTCATCGCCGCCTCGTCGAGCAGATCTATCACGAGGTGCGCGCCGACGCGCCGGGACTGGAATTGGAAGCCTTCGCCACGCTGCTGGGACGCTCGGTTCAGAAAGCCGGCGTTGCCGATCAGGGAGTTCCCGCCTACGTGCGCGGACTGCGCCTAGCCGATCTGGCGCTGGCCGCTGCTTGCATCGGCGGGTCGGAAGCGGCGTGGGCCAAGTTCATGGACAAGGCCCGGGAGCCGCTGCGCGCCGCGGGACGGGCTCTGGGCGGCGATCGCGGCGAAGAGATCGCCGACGGCTTGTTCGGAGAACTGTACGCCGCCCGCCAGACCAAGCTGCTTTCCTACGGTGGACGCAGTTCGTTGCTGGGATGGTTGCGCGCCGTACTCTACCAGGCCTACGTGGACCGCTTCCGCTCGGAGAAGCGGCTGGTGGCGATGGATCCTGACGGGCCGGAGCCTGCCGCTCCCCCGGCGTCCGATCCTGTGGAGCAGAACGAATACGCAGCGATCACCGGCCGCGCGCTGGATCAGGCGTTGGCGGCGCTGCCTCCGCGCCAGAAGCTGTTGCTTGATTTCTACTATTTCCACGGGCTGACGCTGCGGGAGGCGGCCGCGCTGGTAAAAGTGCATGAAGCCACCGCCAGCCGTGAGCTGGATCGCGCCCGCGCGGCCTTGCGCCAGTCGCTGACCGAGATCCTGCGGCGTGAGCACCGCTTGGGCGACGAGGAGATCCGCCATTGCTTGCTGGCGGCCGTGGAAGGCGGGCTACAAGTAAGAAAAGACTGGGCTGCAAGAAGTGCAGCCCCTGAACGTTCTTAAGGATGAGGTGAAGTGTGAGCCAGGCCGACGACAAAATCATGGAAGACCTGCTCCGGCGGCGGCGTGACGAGGGCCCTCCTCTCGGCGGACCCCTCTGTGGCGACGCCGAGCTGCTGGCCGCCTTTGCCGAAGACGCGCTGGCCGGCCGGTCGCGCGTGGAGATGGAAAGCCATCTGGCGGCCTGTTCGCCGTGCCGTGAAGCGGTAGCCCGGCTGGTACGGTTGGCCCCGCGTCCCGTAGTCGCGGCTCCGGTTCCCCAAGTGGCGGGCTGGAAGCGTTGGGTGTGGGCCGCGCCGGCTCTGGCCGGAGTTGTCCTGGTGGGCTCATTCGTGATGTTCAACCGTCAGCGCATCGTCGAGCCCCCGCGGATGATTGCCAGCCAGCAGACGGCCGCGCCGTCCACGGTTCCTCAACCGCCGGCCGCGGAACCGCGTGCGAACGAATCGGCCAGACCAGAGGCAGCCGCCAAGTCCCCACGTCGAGCCAGTTCCGACGTCAAAGAAGAAGCGCGCGCCGCGGCTCCTACCCCCGCGCCGCCTGTGTCAGTCGTCGCCGAACGCGAGCAGGACAAGAAAGAGGAACTGAAGGCTGACCTCGACGCTCAAAAAGTGCAGACCCAGGAGCAAGCTTTCAGGGCCAAGGACGCCGCCGGCGCCCGGCAATCGCAAGCGCGCGATCAGTCGCAAATCCAGCCCGCGCCCGCGCCGTCGCAGCAGCAGGTTCAGGTGTTCGCGAAAGCGCCCGCGGAAGGCGCAACGGTCGGTGGAACCGCCGCCGGCTCAGGACAGGCCAAGGCAGCTGGACCGATGCTGCGATCGATGCCTTCGACCGCCAAGCCCGGCGCCGAAACCGTCGCCGCCGAGCCGGCAGCGATGAGGGTCCTGGCCGACGATCGCCTCGACAAGGCGGACCAGAGCAAGAAACTCGGTCTGCTCTTATCGGCCGACACCAAGATCGCGCAGACGGTCCGGGTCCGGGGCACACGCCAGGTCTGGAACCTGCTGGCCGACGGCCGCCTGCTCCTCTCGCTTGATGGCGGGACCACCTGGAAAGAAGTGGCCGTGCCCGAGCGGCCCAAGAGCGTGACGGCTCGCGACGCCGGCCACGCCGAGATCATTGCGGTCTCTGGATTGGTCTACCGCACGACTGACGCCGGGGCCAGTTGGACTCAGGTACGCTCACGCTAACCCCCGCCCTATCTGCCTTGTAATCCGCATTCCCAGCGTGCTACCTTCGCTGATGGTCATGTCTAGCGGAGGAATCCGTGTCTGAATCCTTGGAAACCAAGCCGTCATCGGGCGGCTTTCAACCCTACGTCGCCGACAACACCGACACGTTTGAATTCACGATACGCGCGGTGTTGTTCGGATCGATTTTTGGAATCATTTTCGGAGCAGTCACGGTCTACGTGGGGCTGCGTGCCGGCCTGACGGTAGCCGCGTCCATCCCGATCTCCGTGCTGTCCATCAGCGTGCTGCGCGCGGTCAGCCGCTACCTGCCGCCTTTCGGCAGGCCGACGATTCTGGAGAACAACATCGTCCAGACCACGGGATCGGCCGGAGAATCGGTGGCCGCGGGAGTGATCTTCACGCTCCCCGCGCTCATCTTCCTGGGCTTCCCGCTGCCCAGCTACTTCCGCATTTTCGTTCTCGCTCTATTCGGCGGATGGTTGGGTGTGTTGTTCATGATCCCGCTGCGCCGCCAGTTGATCGTCAAAGAGCACGGCACCCTGCTCTATCCCGAAGGCACCGCTTGCGCCGACGTACTAGTGGCCGGAGACAAGGGCGGATCGTTTGCTTCGCGAGTTTTCCTGGGACTGGGGCTGGGCGGCGTCTACACGCTGTTTCAGAACAGCAATATTTTCAACGCTTGGCCCGAGACACCCAACTACAGTCCCAGCGGCATGCCCGGCGCGTCCTTCCGCGCCAACGTCACCTCGGAATACCTGGGCGTCGGCTACATCATCGGACCAAAGGTGTCCGGCGTGATTTTCGCAGGGGGCGTCTTTTCCTGGCTGGTGATGATGCCGGCCATCAAGTTTTTCGGCTCCCGGCTGACGGACCCGATTTATCCCGGCACCATCCCGATCGCCCAGATGACTTCCGATCAGCTCTGGTCGAGTTACATCCGCTACATCGGCGCCGGAGCGGTGGCCGCCGCCGGATTGATCACGCTGATGAAGACCTTGCCCACCATCCTGGCCGCTCTGAAGGCCGGAGCCAAGGAACTCGGAAAATCTGCGGGTGAAGCCGCGGCTACGCGCCGCACCGATAAGGATCTTCCGCTGGGGTTCGCTTTGGCCGGAGCCGGCGTGATCCTGGTGATGATGTGGGCCTTCCTGACCTTCCAGCCGATTCCCGGCGCGGAAACATCCACGTGGGCCAACATTGTTGCTTCGTTCTTCGTAGTGCTCTTTGGATTTCTCTTCGTCACCGTCTCCTCGCGCATTGTCGGCTTGATCGGCAGTTCCGCGAATCCGATCTCCGGAATGACCATCGCAACATTGATGGCCACCTCCGCGGTGTTCCTGGCCTCCGGTTGGACCAGTTCGGCATTCGCGGCACTGGCCTTGACCATCGGCGGCGTGGTCTGCATCGCCGCGGCCAACGCCGGCAACACTTCTCAGGATTTGAAGACTGGCTACATCGTCGGCGCCACTCCCTGGAAACAGCAGTTGGGTCTGCTGATCGGCGTGTTCACGGCCGTCTTCGTGATCGGCTTTACTTTGATCGTAATGAACAAGGGCGCGGAAAAGTACCTGCCC
>CAYPHP010000141.1:0-8268 GCA_964410045.1 uncultured Acidobacteriota bacterium
GTCAATAGGAGTGCCGATGAAGATGATGTTGTCCCGCAACAGCCGGGAATAAATATCGTAGGCCCGTTCGCCCCGGTTGGTTTGTTCCACCACCATGGGGATCAGGCCGCCGTAGGGAGATCGGGAACTCATTCCGTAACCACCTCGCGAGGTTGGAAGCGAACAGAGGCCGCCGACAGGCTGTTTGTGGCCTCGTGGTTCGCGACTCTGTAGAGATACATATCCTTAGCTAGTCTTGGGGGGAATGCGGGTCGCGGTGCGGTAGATGAGGTCGTGGGCCTTTTCGCTCCTGATCCTCATTTTGAGCTTAACGAGGGACTCCGGTTGTGTCAAGCGCGCGCGGACTGTTTCCGGCGGCTGCCCGGAAGCCTGGGCCAGTTCCTTGACCTCCCGCTCCACATCAGCGTCATCCACTTGCAGGCCTTCGCGCGCGGCAATCCGCTCCAGCAGGATGCCGGCGCGAACGTCGCGGTGGGCTACGTCCCTCTGTTTTTCCCGCCACTCCGCCCAATCGTGGTGGACCTGTCTGGGGTCCACGCCCTGCGCTGCAAGAGCCCGCACGGTCCGCTCCAGGCGCGAATCGAGTTGCTTCTCCACCAGCGCGTCCGGGACCGGAAAATCGTAGCCCGCCACCAACGCATCCAGCAGTTTTTCCTTGGCGGCGCGCTCCGCCCGGCGCTGCTTCTGGGCCAGCAGCCTTTGCCGCAGATCGTCACGCAACTGCGCCAGCGTCTCGAACTGCCCGAGGTCCTTGGCGAACTCGTCGTTCAGCTCCGGCAACTGCTTTTGCTTGATGGCCGCTACCTTGACTTGGTAATGAAAAGTCTTCCCGGCCAGACGACGGTCACCGTATTCCGGGGGATAGCTGACCGGGAATGAAAGTTCGGCTCCCGGCGATTGGCCGCGCAGGTTGTCGGTGAACTCGGGCATGGTCTCCGGCCCGGCGATCTCCGCCAGAACGTCCTGCACTTTGACGGGATTGCCCTTGCCCCCAACAGGGCGACCCTCGAAGCTGATCTCGGCGAAGTCGCCATCGGCCAGCGGACGCCCTTCCACCGGCACGAAAGTGGCCTGCTGCTCGCGAAGGCGTTCCAGGCCTTTTTCTACTTCGCTCTCGGTGACTTCGGGCTCCTCATGCTCCATTTCCAGGCCGTTGTAATCCCGCAACTCGAACTCCGGCCAGACCTCAAAGACAGCCTTGAAGCGGAGCGGTTCGTTCTCGTGAAGATGGACGTCCTCAATGGCCGGACGGTCCACCATCTCCAGTTTCTCGGCCTCCACCCTGGTCTTCAGATGATCCGGAATCAGGTCTTTGAGCACCTGTTCTTGGATCTCGCCGGCAAAGCGCTGCCGGATCAGGCTGATGGGCGCCTTTCCCGGACGGAAGCCGGGAATGCGGGCCAGCTTCTGCAGGTCCTTGGCCACCGACTCGGTGGCCCGGGCGACCTCGTCGGCGGGCACTTCAATCACTAATTCGCGTTTACAGGTGGAAGTAGACAATGGATCCCCGAGGCAACTATCGTATCACCCATCCGGGCCGGTTGGCGATTCGCTGAGCTTGTCGGTAGTGCCTCAGTTTTGGCTTGCGCGGGACGTTTCACGTCCCGCAAGAGCCGGACCGGGAGGTCCGGCGCGGCCCTGGAGGGCCGCCCCACAAGTCACTTGGGTTCAAGCCGAGGCACTGCCCAGCTTGTCAACGATCCGCTGCACCGCTTCGTCCTCGGTCAAATTGGTGGTGTCCAGGTAGTACGCGTCCGGGGCTCGACGCAGCGGGGAGTGCTCTCGCTGGCTGTCGCGGGTGTCGCGCTGGCGGATGTCATCGATCACCTGCGCCAGGTCGCCGCCTTTCTCGAGCCACCGCCTCTTGCCGCGCTGCTCGGGAGACGCATCCAGATACACTTTGAGGCGCGCGTCCGGGAAAACCACGGTGCCGATGTCGCGGCCCTCCATCACAATGTGACCTTCCCGGCCGAGACGTTGCTGCAAGGCCACCAACGCGCGGCGCACGCCAGGAAATGTAGACACCACCGACGCCGCCCGAGCCACCTCTGGGGCCCGGATCGCTTCGGTGACGTCCTTACCGCCGGCCAGCAAGCGATCACCCTGAGAGGAAGCTGCAAAGCGGAGGTCTAACGAAGCGGCCAGTTGCTCCAACCGGGAGGCGTCGTCAAGAGGGATCCTTTGTTCCAGGGCGGCGTAGGCTACCGCCCGGTACATCGCTCCGGTATCCACGTACTGATAGCCGAGACGGGCGGCAACCTTGCGCGCCACCGTGCTTTTGCCCGATCCAGCCGGGCCGTCAATCGCAATCACCATGGGTTCCGAGTTCTGAGTATAGCCGCACTCAGAACCCGGAACAGGGAAGGCAGATTGTTCTACCGATAAGGTGTGCCGCGATCGAAGCCGCCCAAGGTGACTTCGCCGCAAGCCATCGGCTGACCCGCGCCGGTTTCCCCGGCGGGTATGTGGTACTGCACGTACCAGGTGGTCAGCGTGGAGCGGTTGAACACGGCGTTGTTGGTCACCCGGCCAACGGCATCCTCAAAGATCACATAGTTGTTGTCGAGAACGATGCGTGAGGAGCTGACGCCTTTGCCGGTGGCGTCGGACACCAGGCCGCGAAGGTTCACCAGCACGGGTGCGCCAGCAAAGCAGCCCGAGCTGACCTGACCCGTCGCCGCGTCGGTGCGGGTCCCGTGCAAGTGGATGTTATGCGACTTGCCGGGAACCAGACCCTCCGCTTCCACGCGCACGTACGCGAAGCGGTTCAACGGAAAGAACCTCGGCGAGGGCAGGATGATCTTGGTGTATCCGGAGGCCTGCGGCTGATCCAGCCGCACGGAAACCATAATGGCCTCAAACACCTGGTCCTTCTGCAGTTCATCGGCGCCCGTATTTTGCGCCACCCCGATCCCCACCACCACCAGCAACGCCAAAGACACCACTGCCAAGCTACCCTTTGTCTTCATACACTCCTCCAGAACAAGGTTGTGGAATGGTTGTACCCACCGTACCCACCAGTTCCCCTCTGCGGGTCAGAGCCTATCGGAATTGGGTGGCCGGGTCAAGTGTCCCGGTGAATGGAACAATCGAAGGAAGGTCCTGGGCCGGTGGTCAGACCACAGTGGGAAACCCGCTGTGGACCCAGGCGTCATAGCCGCCGACTACGTTGTGGACCTCTTTGAAGCCTTGGGCTTGCAGCAGGCCGCAGGCGATCGAGGAACGGTAGCCGCTCTTACAGTGGATGGCGGTGGGCTTCTGGGGATCCAGGGAGTTCAGGACCTTCGTCAAGTGATCGAGGGGAAGATGGACAGCGCCGGGAAGGTGCCCGGCGTTCCACTCGCCCGGACGGCGCACGTCAACGATCTGCCAGCCGTTTTCCGGGGCACGCACTTCGAACTCCCGCAGTTCATGGACCGACATCTGCGACAACTGGACCATCGGCAAGCCTGCCTGTTCCCAAGCGATCATGCCCCCGTCGAGGTAGCCGACCACGCTTTCGATACCCACGCGGGCCAGGCGCACATGGGATTCCTGGATCTTGTCCTGATCCTCCGCGATGAGCAAGAGCGGCTTGCCCAAGCCGATCACCGTGGCGGCCCAAGTGGCGTATTGGCCGGAAAGACCGATATTGATGGCCCCAGGAACATGTCCCGCTCCAAACTGCGCAGCCGGCCTGGTGTCCAGAGCCACCACGCCCTGCTGGATCCGCTCCCATGCCGCCGCCGGAGGAAACGCCTGGAGAGGCGGCAACTCCGTCAGCAGCGCCGGACCCACCCGGTTGATCTCGGCATCCTGCGCGAAGTACTCCGGACGCTCCGGAAGGTCACAAGTCATCATGGCGATAAACGATTCCCGGGACATCGGCTGGAGAGCGTAGTTCATGCGGCGCTGATCGCCAATGGTGGAGGAGCGCTCGCTGCTCATGCTCCTGCCGCACAACGACCCGGCGCCGTGCGCCGGGTAGACTTCCACGTGATCGGGCAGGGTCAGCAGCTTCTGATGCAGGCTGTCGTAGAGCAATCCGGCCAGTTCCCGCGGCGTGTGGTTCGGAGAAAGATCGGGGCGGCCGACATCGCCGATAAACAGCGTGTCACCGGTGAGCACCACACAGGGTTGATCGGACCGGGAAAGGTCGGTCACCAGCACACACATGCTCTCCGGGGTATGTCCCGGCGTGGACAGGAAACGCAGTTCCACCGGTGCGTTCTGAGGCAGCCCCTCGCGGCCGATCCGCACCACGTCGCCGTCGTTCACGGCCACGTGCTCAAACTCGGCATTGGCGGCGGCGCCCAGGTAGATCTTGGCCCCGGTCCGCGCCGCCAGCTCGCGATGTCCGGAGACGAAGTCGGCGTGCAGATGCGTCTCAATCACGTATGCGATTTTCAGATTCTGCCGCTGGGCTTCATCCAGGTAGATCTCGATGTCCCGCTGCGGGTCCACCACTGCGGCCACACCGCTGGTCCCGATCATGTAGGAGGCCTGCGCCAGGCACGTCAGATAGAATTGCTGAAAGTACATAGCACTCCGCTTTGCTCACACTAGCCCAGGATCTCTTCGATGCCCGGAAACTGTATACCTTTATAGTCTACATGAGGACCCTGCGCCAGCTCCCGGATAAGCCCGTCCACTAAGGTGATTGCGGCTTTCACTTGGTCCAGGCGCATGGCCATCACCTGGGTGATGATCTCGGCGGCCTTAGCCTGCTCGGCAGCAGGTGCGCTGGGGCCACCAGGTACGCGGGGACCATGACCCCTAGTTTGTCCCGCGAAGCTGCTACGCGGCCTTCGTCGGCGTCGTCCAGTTGGTCGGCCAGGGCTGCCAGCAGGATTCGCAAGTCGTTCAGGCTCTTGGCTCCATCGCTCACGGCCGAGGATTCTACTCCAGTTGCACGGCCCTCATCCCGCGACTTTTTCTATATACTGGGGTTAGTAATTGACTAGGCTTATCTCAACCCGAGGAGGAGTAGCACAATGAAGTTTGGAAAAGTGGTATTACCTGTCTTTGCGGTCCTGGTGCTGGCAACGATGGTGGCCTACGCCGCCGATCTGACCGGCAGTTGGAAGTCCAGCATGGAAACCCCGCAAGGCAGTTTTGAGCGGACTTTCGTCTTCAAGCAGGACGGCGACAAGCTCACCGGCAAGATCGTGACCATGCGCGGTGAGAACAAGATCGAGGTCGAAATCAAGGACGGCAAGGTGAAGGGCGACGAGTTCGAGTTCACCGTCGAGCAGCGTGGCCGCGAAGGCCAGACCCGCACAGTTCCCTACAAGGGGAAGGTCAGCGGCGACAGCATCAAGGGCACTTTTGCCGGCATGCAAGGTGACCGGGAGTGGACCGCCACCCGGCAGAAGTAAGGCAGGAGTTGGTTGTCGGTTGTAGGCGGCAGATGGTAGGCTTATGCTGGAATATCTGCCGCCCACAATCATGGACATCATTCCCAGCCAAGACGACGTTATCTCCATCCTGAGCAGGACCGGCGCCCTGCGCGAGGGTCACTTCGAACTCCCCGGCGGTCGTCACTGTGATCGGTATCTGCAGATGCCCCTGGCGATGCGCTATTACCAGGCGGCCAAGACCCTGAGCGTGGCGCTGAGCAGGCGTTTGCGCAGCGACGTCGAAATCACCAAACATCTTCCCCGGGTCAGCATTGTCTGTCCGGCCACTGGCGGACTCCCCGTGGCCTACGGGGTGGGAGAAGCGCTGCGGGCCGAGCAGATCTACTGGGCCGAGCGCCAACACGATGGGTCCATGCAGCTTCGCCAGTTCATGGAAGTACACGAGCGCGAAAAGATCATCCTGGTCGACGACATCCTGCGGTCCGGACGAATGCTGAAGGAAATGATCAAGCTCATCGAGGACCGGGGCGCCACGGTGCTGGCTTTAGGGGTGATCATTAGCCAGCCCAATGTGGACCTGCCCGACTTTGGCCCCTTGCCGATCTACTCCCTGGCCAAGCTCAACGTCACCTACTACAAAGATGCGGCGTCCTGCGATCTGTGCCGGAGCGGGGTGGTCCGCCAGCAAGTCATCGCTTGAAGGAATTGCGGCCCGCCGGCCAAGCTCCCAGCAGAGAATCCCGCTCTTGAGGCGTCCGGTCGGGTAGCCAGATCACTCCCAGGCCGAGTAATCGCAGACGATCTTCCTCACCCTCTGCTTCCTGTAAGGCCCGTAGAAACACCCCGACCCAAGCCATCTCCCGATCGAGCGAACTCACGAAAGGCTGGGGACGCACCATAGCCTAGTTTCCCGCATGCTGGGCCGGTTGCCAATGGTACGAAAGGTCTAGTGGAGAATGAGATCAGCCACCGAGGTGTAGGACAGGCTTTCCAGCCTGTCCCCGCTCGGCCCCGCGAATGTCCTGAGTCTGAAATCGGCGAATATACGGGAGCTTGGGGGTCAGAACTTGGCGTTCCCGGTACGCGACGGATGGAGCGCAGCGTAGAACAGAACGGCGCAGAGTCCCACCCCCCCGGCCAGAATGAACGGGAGCCAGGGTGCCTGTTGCCAAAGCCATCCGCCGATCAGTGCCGCCGGGGCCACTGTGAGTCCTCGAAGCAGGTAATAGAGTCCATAATCGCGGCCCCCGCCTCCCAGGTCGGTGATCAGGGCCTTGCGAGCGGGCTCGCCGAATTCGCGCAGGCCGCCGATGACGTAGGCCATCATGGCAGTGACGTATCCCTGCGCCGCCCAGACGGCGACGGGAAACGCGGCAAAGAACAGGAAGGTGGTCAGGACCAGCGGAAAGCGTCCCCACCTTTCGGCCAATGGACCTGCCGGCAGGTAGGCCAGGATGGCGAACAGGGCCTTGACGGTGATCAACGTGCCGAACTGGACCGGCCCCAGACCTACGATGTTCATCATGTAGAGGACCGCGAACATCTCCGACATGCCTTCGCAGATACGCGTCAGGATGTCGGCAGTCAGCAGGTGCCGCAATTCCGGAGTCCAGGAGCGGTAGCGCGCCAGCAGACCGGCAGTAGCCGGCGAGGCCATCGGAGGCAGCGAATGATAGAGCCGGCGCTGCACGATCAGGGCAATGCCGCCGAGAGCTAGAGTCAGCAGCAACGCTTCACGTACACCTTGGAGAATGCCGGAGCGCGCGATCAGCCAACCGCCGAGCGGCGGAGCCAGGAGAATCGGGAGGCGCTTCATCGTCGCCTGCACCGAGAATCCGGCCGTACGCTTGGCTGAGGGAAGTGATTGCCCGATCAGGGCGAACGTAGGAGGCAGAGAAAAGCTCTCCCAAGCCATTACCAGGAACAGCCCCAGGAAGAGCCAGGGCCAAGCCGGGGCCAGCCAATAGACGGCGTAGCCCGCCAGGGCCAGGCCGTTGGCCATCATCAGCGCGCGCTGGCTGCCGAAGCGCTCGGCCAATGCTCCACCGGGATACTGGTAGACCGCATCCAGCAGGTCTTTCAGAGCGCCAAACAGGCCAATGGCCAGCGCCGAAGCTCCCAGGGCTTCCATGTACTTCGGAAGAAACCCGTTCCACAACTCCTCCCCGCCCTTCAGCAGAAAGTAAGCCATTGAAACCACGATTACGTTGCGGAACGATCCCATCCTTGCGTGTTATCCTACCCCGATGAAACTGGGCGTCCTGTTGTTTCTCTGCTTGCTAGCAATATCCAACGTCTCTGCGCAGTCCTGGCCGTATTTGCGAACCGCTCCCGACGATCCGCGCCTTCCGGAACGTTGGAGCGCCACGGAGAACATTGTCTGGAAGACCGAGATTCCCGGCATGGGCTGGTCGTCGCCGGTGGTCTCCGGTGACCGCGTCTTCCTGACTTCCGTGATCAGCGCGGAGGCCGGTGAAGCAGTGAAGAAGGGTCTCTATTTCGGTGGAGAACGCCCCGCTCCCAAGGTGGAACATCGCTGGGTGGTCTACGCCGTGGACTTCAATAGCGGCAAGGTCCTCTGGGAGCGCGAAGCCTTCAAAGGCGTGCCCATCCAGTCGAGGCATCTGAAGAACAGCTACGCCTCGGAGACGCCAGTGACCGACGGCGAACGGGTCTACGCCTATTTCGGAAACGTGGGCCTGTTCTGCTACGACATGAAAGGGAAACTTCTGTGGGAGCAAAAATGGGAGCCGAAGAAGACCCGTTACGGATGGGGCACGGCCGCCTCACCGGTTCTCTACAAGGGGCATCTCTACATCGTCAACGATAACGATGAACAGTCTTACCTGACGGTGATGGACGCCAAGACCGGCAAGACCGCCTGGCGCGTCGAGCGCGAGGAAGCCAGCAACTGGGCCACGCCCTACAT
>CAYPHP010000142.1:0-442 GCA_964410045.1 uncultured Acidobacteriota bacterium
CCCGCAGAACCGGGTCACCGATCATCGCGTGGGGCTCACGCTCTATCAACTCGATCAGGTGATGGACGGCAAGGTGGATCCCTTCGTGGAGGCCCTGACGACTCATTTCCAGGCCGAACGCCTACAAAGCGAACTTGGCGCCGCCTGAAGGCTCCGCGTGTCCCGCGTTTCCATCCGTCACTCGGCGCTCGCTGGAGGTCCCGCGGAGATCTTCTACCGCAACTTCGGCAATCCACGCGGCCGACCGCTGATCTTCCTGCACGGCGGCTGGGGTTACCGGATCTATCCGTTCGATCGCCAGCTTGCCGCGTTCGAGCGCGACTACCGCGTTCTGATCCCCGACCGCACCGGCTACGGGCGCTCGCCGCGCATACCGCGCTTCCCGCTCGACTTTCACGATCGCGCGGGTGAAGAGACGATGGCGGTGGCGGAGGCTCTCGGG
>CAYPHP010000142.1:452-8257 GCA_964410045.1 uncultured Acidobacteriota bacterium
GGAACGCCCCGCGCTGTGGGGACACAGTGACGGCGCGGTGATCGCGGCCAAGCTGGCGATGAAGTATCCCGGCCGCTTTGAGGGCGTCATCATGGAAGCGATTCACTATTACCGCGATAAGCCGCGATCGTTGGAGTTTTTCGAGACCATGGTCCGCGCGCCGGAAACCCTTGGTGAGCGCGTGACGGCCACGCTTGCCGAGGACCACGGCGCGGATGGGTGGAAGCAGCCGGTGTTCTTGAACGGGCAGGCGTGGCTCGAGATCCGGGCGTCGGCGGCGCATCCCAAGGACGATCTCTATGGGGGCCGGCTCGGTACGATCAGCGATCCTTGCGTGTTCATTCACGGCGCGCGCGATCCCCGCACGGAGCCGGACGAACTTGCGGCCATCGAGAGTCATTTGCCGGGTAGGGTGCGGTTGATCGCCGAGGGCGGACACAGCCCGCACAGCGAAAGCGCCGCAGCCGCCGAATGCTCCCGCCTGGCGCGCGAGTTCCTGGGTTGAGCGCAAACTACGCAAGGAACACGGATGGACACGGATAGACACAGATCGGAAAGCAGGGGCGAATCAGACGTGGGGTGGGCGCCCTTCGCGAGTCGCCGGTGCGCCTCCTCGTACGCGACCTACCGCGGTTCCAGCCGCAGCGTCGTGGGCAGGATCTCGGCGCGGATCATCTCGGCGGCGTAAGGGGATCCCGCGTACTTGGTCAGATAAGCGGCGCTCACCCGAGCGATGGTGACTGCGCTGCGCACCAGGGCGGCCCGCACCGGAATGCGCTTGCCGCCCCGCAGCACGACAGCGTTGGGATTGGCGCGGATCTCGCGGAACCAGCGCGCGGTGCGCCCGCGGTAGGATCGCACGTAGACCTGCCCGTCCTCGACCACCACCCAGATGACGGTGGTGTGCAGCGGACGCCGGGGGCCGCGCCGCGTCTCGATGCGAATCTGGTTCGCGGCCGCCAGCATCGCGAGCAGCCGCGGGTCAAGCCGTCCAGCCATCCCGACCTCCCGCCTACCGCGCGCCGCCGCTCGCCGCCGGCGCGTGCAGGTTCTTGAACGGCGGTTTCTTGATCGCCGGGGGCGGCGAGGTGCGCAGTTTCTCCAGGATCACTTCCACCGCCTTCTCCAGTTGCGGATCGCGTCCCGCGCGGACCGCCTTGGGATCTTGTTCCACCTCGATGTCCGGCGCAACGCCTTCGTTCTCCGCCAGCCACTTCCCGTCCGGCGTGTAGATGGCGCCGTCGGGGGCGGTTACGCCGCCGCCGTCCATCAGGGGCGGAGCGCCCTGCGCCGCCACCAGGCCGCCCCAGGTGCGCGTCCCGATCAGCGGACCAACGCCCGCCGCGCGGAAGTTGTGCGGCATGAAGTCGCCGCCCGACCCGGCCATTTCGTTTACGATCATCACCTTCGGTCCGAAGATCGCGCCGTGCGGCACGGTGAAGTCCTTGCCCCAGCGCAGATGGATCATGGCGATGTGCGGACGCCGCAGGTAATCCACGATGTAATCCGCCAGCAGTCCGCCGCCGTTGTTGCGCTCGTCGAGCACCGCGGCCTGCTTGCCGACCTGCGCGAAGAAGTAGCGGTTGTAGTAAGTGTAGCCGCCGTTGGCGGTGTCAGGCAGATAGACGTAAGCGACTTTGCCGCCGCTCAGTTCGTCGACCTTGCGGCGGTTGTTCTCGATCCAGGCGCGGAAGCGAAGCCCGTTCTCGTTGTCAATAGGCACCACGGTGATGTCCCGCGCTTTTTCTCCGGAAACGTCGGGTCCCACACGCAGGATCACCGACTTGCCCGCGGTGTTCTCGAAGAAACTGTAGATCTCGTCGGTGCCGCGCAGATCGCGGCCATTCACGGCCAGCAGGTATTCACCGGTCCTCACGTTGATGCCCGGCTGCGAGAGTGGAGCGCGCAACTGCGGATTCCAGCTCTCGGAACCGTAGATCTTGGCAAAGCGATACCGGCCGTTCTCGATGGTGTAGTCGGCGCCGAGCAACCCGCCGCCGATGCGCCGAACGTCGGGGGTCATGCCTCCCCCGACGAACAAGTGCCCGATGCGCAGGTTGCCGAGCATCTCACTGAACAAGTAGTTCAGATCGCCACGGCTGGCGACTGCCGAGAGATACGGCTCGTACTGCTTTTCGGTGGCCTTCAGGTCCAAGCCGTGAAAGCCGGGATCGTAGAAGAAGTCGCGCTCGCCGCGCCAGACCTCCTTGTACATTTGTTTCCATTCGGCCTGGGGGTCCACTTGCACTTCCATGCCAGCAGTCTGGAGGGTGCCTTCCCCGGGACGGAGCGGCGTGGCGGTCGCGGCAATCACCCAGCGCGGACCCTGCCGGAAGAGCATTTTCTCGCCGTTGGCGGATACGTCAAAGGCCTGGACATTCTCCACAGCCCGGTCCGTCTTGCGGGTATTCAAGTCGTACTTCACGACGGTATTGCCGGGCGGGGGAGGCGGCGGGCCGGTCGTCGGGGCCGGGGCCGGCGCTTGCGGCGGCGGCACTTCAATCAGATAGATGATTCCCGCCTTGCCGGTCTGCAGATCGACATATTGGCGGGGCGGTAAGGGCAGGGCAACGATCCGCGGCTCGAACTCATCGAAATCAATCTTCACGGGCTCAGGCGGTTTGGGTCCAGCGCTTGGCGGAGCTTTCTCGCCAGGCTTGGGTGGTTCGGGTTTGGCGGGCTCAGCCGGCTTGGGAGCATCAGGCTTGGGTTCTGCCGCAGCTTTCTCTTCGTCGCTCTCGGGCGCCAGCGGAGACGGCAGATCCTTGCGCAGCACCGCGGCGTAGACCGAGCGGGTGCTGCTGCGCCCGATGATGGAAAGGTCGCCGCCGCCGATCGACGGTCCCAGGTCGGTGCTGGCGGTGAAGAACACGTATTTGCCGCTCTTGTCCCAAGCCACGTAGCGGGCGTCGGCCAGACCGTCGGTGACTTGCGTACTCTTTCCGCTCTCCAGCGAGTAGATGAACACCGCGCCCATGTGATTCGGGAGCAGTTTCGTGTAAGCCAGCCAGTTGCTGTCGGACGCCCACACCGCGGCTCGTTGCCCGGCGAAGAATGGCGCGTGGACGTCGGTATCCACCTTCACCGACTTGCCGCTGGCTACGTCCACATACCAATGGTTGAGCCGCTTGTCGTAGTAGGAGATCTTCTTGGAATCCGGCGACCACACCGGGCTGTAGTAGAACGACGGAGCTTCGCCGGGCTGGATCTTCTTGGCCTCGCCCATGCCGTTTTGATCCCGGATGTGCAAGACGTACTCGCCGCTTTCGTCGGAGAAGTAAGCGATGGACTTACCGTCCGGCGACCAGGCCGGGAATCGCTCCATAACGGCGACGCTCCTCGAGAGATTGCGGACGTCACCCTTCTCGGCAGGTACGGTCAGGATCTCACCGCGAGCTTCGAAGACCGCCCGGGCGCCCGTCGGGGAGATCCGGGCGTTGCTGATGCGACTGGACACGTTCACCAGCTTGGGACGCACCTCAGGAAGGTCGCCGGCCAGGCGGATGGCCAGCTCCTTCGATTGCCCCGAGCCAACATCGAGAAGGTGCAGCGATCCGAACTGTTCGTAGACGATGGCTCCGGGTCCGGCCGACGCCGACTTGATGTCCAGACCCCGGTTGCGCACTACTTCGGTCACGCGCTTGTTCGCCGGGTCGTAGGAGAACAGCGTGACCGCGCCATTGCGGTCGGACAAGAAGTAGACCCGGTTGTTCACCCACATCGGAGAAAAGTCGTTGGAGTTGTCGCGCGGGACCTTCTCGATGGCCGAGTCGGAAAGGTCGGCGATCCATACGCGCTGGGTGCGCCCGCCGCGATAACCCTTCCAAATGGTCTGCGCGGGAGGGAAGGGCACGTAGGCCATGCGCCTGCCGTCGGCGGAATAGGCGCCGGCGTAGGCTTCCGGGAGCGGCACTTCAGTCGGGAATCCGCCGCCGGAGGATACGGTGTACAGGCGTCCCATGCCGTTGGGATGGAAGCGGGACGAACGGAAGAGCACGGATTTGCCGTCGGAGGTCCAGCCCATGGCGACGTCGGCGCCGGGGTGATGCGTCAGCCTTTTTGGCACGCCGCCCGCCGCCGGAACGACGAAGACGTCCACGTTGCCGTCGTACTCGCCGGTGAACGCGATGGTGTTGCCGTCCGGCGAGAACACCGGGTCCGTCTCGACGCCCGGCCCCGAGGTTAGGCGCTGGGCCTCTCCGCCTGCGCGGGCTACACTCCACAGGTCTCCGGCATAGGCAAAGACCACACTGGTCCGGCTGACCGTAGGCCGTTGCGGCAGGATGGTGCGGGTTTGCGCCAGTGCGGTGACGCAGAAGAGAAAGAGCCAGCAGGTTCGATGAAGCATGGGGTAAGCGCCCTCCGACTTGAGGAATTTACCACACGGGCCGTTGGACGCCGGCGTGATTTCACGGCGTGCCTTGCACGTCGCTTGAAAGGGGTATACTCGGCTACAAGAAAGTAGGGCTATGGGGCCGCGCCCCTTCTTCGGGTTGGTGGCGCTCGTGCTGCTCCTGTCGCCGCCGGACGCCGATTGCGCCGTCCTGGCGGGACGGGTAGTGGACGAGAATGGTGTCCCTGTGCCCGGCGCCAGCATCGTTCTGCAGCGCGAGGGTCGAGTGCTGCGGGCGGAAAGCGGCGATGCCGGGCAGTTCGAGTTGAAGGGTGTGGAAACCGGCGTCTATGCCCTGCGCGTGGAAATGGCTGGCTTCTACGCCTTGACCAACGCTCAGTTCACTCCGCCTGCGGGCCGGGTGGAGTTGGTCCTGAACCACCTGCAGGAGTACCAGGAGAAGATCACCGTAGCCTACTCCGCGCCGGCTACCAGTCCGCGGCAAGTGCGCTCCGCTGCGCGGCTCGATTCGCGGGAACTCCTGGACCTGCCCTATCCGTCGTCGCATGACTTCCGCAACGGCCTGGTGGCGCTGCCCGGAGTGGTCCAAGACAGCCGCAACAAGATTCACTTGAATGGCGGCGCGGAAGATCAAGTCCTGTACACGCTGAATGGCTTCAACCTCACTGATCCTTTCGACGGCACGCTGGTCCAGCGCATCCCAGTGGACGCGATCCGCGAGGTGCAGGTGCAGAACAGCCGTTACGCCGCCGAGTTCGGCAAGAGCACGGCGGGGACATTGGACGTGGAAAGCGGCGCCGGCGACGATCGGTTTCGATACGCGGCTACCAACTTCGTGCCCTCCGGAACTGTGGATCAGGGTTTCCACCTGACCAAATGGACGCCGCGAGGTTCCGTGTCCGGACCGTGGCGGCGCGGCCGGGCGTGGTTCTTCAACGCCGCCGACACGCAGTACAGCCTGGACCAGATCAGCGGTTTGCCCAAGGAGCGCGACAACAGCGCCCGCTGGTCAACCGCCAATCTGTTGCGCAACCGGTTCCTGCTGGGCAAGAGCAACCTGCTCGGAGTTACCTGGCTGTTTAACCGCAGCCGGGAAGAGCATTACGGCTTGGGCGCTCTCGACCCGCAGGAGACCACTCGCCGGTTCCAACAGCTCAGCCATTTCGTGGCGGTGAAGGACCAGCATTACTTGGCGCACGACGTACTTTTGGAGGTCGGCCTGGCGTTCAGCCGCCAAAGGAGTGCGGCGGTTCCTCTCGGCGCATCCGCCTACGTGATCGCCCCGGACGGTAGGAGCGGGAATCACTTTGAGTCCTCTCGCCAGGTCACCCGGCGCCGGCAGGTCCTGGCCAACGCGATCATCCCGGGTCCCGCCTGGAGGGGGCGGCACGAGTTCAAGGTCGGGATGGGCTTGGACTGGACCGGTTTTGAACGCGCGCTGGATCGCCGGCCTTTCCAGGTGTTGCGCAGCGACGGCACGCTTTGGCATCGCGTCTATTTCACCGGTGATCCCGGCTCGCGAAGGGGCGGTTTTGAGCAGAACTTCTACGCCCAAGATCGCTGGCTGATCGGGTCGCGCTGGACGGTACAGGCAGGTGTGCGCCAGGATTTTAACGGCGCGGTCGGACGCTCGGTCTGGGCGCAGCGGCTGGCCTTAGCCTTCGCTCCTTTCGACAACGAACGCGCCAAGTTTACAGCCGGGTGGGGATTGTTCTACGGCGCGGCCACGCTTGAGATTCTCAGCCGCGATCGCGAACCGGTGCGCAATGAACAGCTTTATTCCGCCGACGGCCTCCGCCCGCTGGCCGCCTCCGCGCCGATGCTTTTCCTCACGCCTCGCAGTGGTCTCAAGCTGCCGCGAGCGAATAACTTCAGCGTGGGCTGGGACCAGCGGACGCCGGGCGGATTCGTGCTCCGCGGAGGCTTCCTGCTTCGACGGACCGCCAATGTCCTGGCCCATCTGGCGACCACTCAGCTCAAAACGTTCCAGCTTGGGAATCGCCGCAAGGATCGCTACCACGCCTGGCAGATTGCCGCCGAACGCGCCCTGGGCAAAGGCTCCCGCTGGATGGCCAGCTATACGCGATCCTCGGCACGTTCCAACGCGCTGTTGAGCCTGTATGCTACCAGCCCGGTTTTCGGCGTGGAGGGCGAGGGACCGCTCGACTGGGATTCGCCCAACCGTTTTCTATCCTGGGCCTGGTTCCCCTGGGCCGAAAAGTGGGGACTGTCATATTTGGTGGAGTGGCGCACCGGGTATCCCTTCACGGTCTTCAGCGAGAAGATCGGCCTGGTGGGCCCCCCCAACAGCCGCCGTTACCCGGACTACTTCAACCTGAACCTGGAAGTGGAGCGACGTTTCCGGATCGGCAGGTATCAATGGGCCTTGCGCGGGGGATTCATCAACATCACCGACCATCGCAATCCCAACGCGGTGAACAACACGATGGAATCGCCAGGCTTTCTGCACTACGCCGGCGGCCAGAGCCGCGCCATCGTCGCGCGGATTCGATTGATTGGCAGGAACTAGACGAAGAACCGGAGACAGGCTGGAAAGCCTGTCCTACGGCTTGCCTGCGGCTTCCTTCCACCCGATCGTGCGGATGCCCAGTTCCTTGAGCAATTGTTTAGTGGCCGGCTCCATGAAGATGCGGTAGTCGGCGTCGCGATCGCGAGCGGTGCCGGTCATGGCCTGCAATTCCGGCCCCATCACCGCCGGATGAAGGATCATCATGTACAAGCCGGGCTGAAGCTCGCGCAGCGCCTTGTGGTAGGCCGCGCGGCGATCCTCGTAAGTCTTGGTCCCACGCGCGGCGTTATCCAGTAGGGCGTCCAGGCGCGGATGGCCTTCCTTCTGGAAGCGCTCTTCCTGGTCCAACAGAAACTTGCGGACGTCGGGTTGAGCCCGAGCCATGGACGCTTCCGTGGGCTTGAGACGAAGGATCGGCACGCCGTATTCCTTACCCAGCTTCTCGAAGACCTGGAAATAGTCGATACGGGCATAGAGCGTGCCCATGTGCGTATCGAAGTGAGTAAAGCGGATGCCCAGCTTGCGAGCCAGCTCGATCTGGGCGCGCAATTCGATCTCCACTTCGGCAGCCGTGGCCCGTTGCGCCACTTCGAGTACCGATGGCCAGAGATAGCCGTTGGGATCGAGCAGGCCGGGCACGCGGTCCTTCGAGGCTACCGGTCCCCAGCGCATGTGCTTCCACTCGCTGGTCAAGGTCAAGTGCAGGCCCAGATCCTTCTCGGGGTGCTTGCGGGCGTAGTCGGCGATCTCGTTGACCCAGGCGCAGGGCATCATGATCGATGCGCTGGAAACCGCGTCGGTATCTAACATCTCGATCGACGCCAAGTTGGTGGCGTGGGCGTTGCCCAAGTCGTCGGCGTGGATGATCAGCAGCTTCTCGCCGGCCGGCTGAAGAAGCAAGGAAGCAAAAACAATCGGCAG
>CAYPHP010000143.1:0-2530 GCA_964410045.1 uncultured Acidobacteriota bacterium
CACTTTCCTGGGCGCAACAACCACAGGAAGCCCGCGCTGGTCGCCGGACGGCAAGACGGTGGCCTTCGATTCGAATCTGGGCGGTTCCTACAACATTCACGTGGTCGGTTTGGAAGGCGGGAAGGCACGCAAGCTGACCAATCAGGCCAACAACTTCATTCCGGCGTGGTCGCCGGATGGCCAGCGCATCTACTTCGGATCCAATCGCAGCGGACGAACGGAGATCTGGAGTATGGATCCGGCGGGCAATGACCAGCGCCAGCTCACCCGCAATGGCGGATCGGCTCCCGTCATCTCGCCTGACGGGGAAACGGTCTTCTACACCAAGGGCGAGGGCGAACGAACGACCCTGTTCCAGATCCCTGCGGCGGGCGGCCAGGAAACGCAGGTGGTTGACGGCGTCCATCGCTCCAACTTCGCGATCACCCGCAAAGGCGTCTATTACTGCGCCGTGGGCAGGCTGTCGCTGCGCTTTCTGGACTTCAAGAGCGGAAAGACCTCCGAACTGTTCTCCAGCAATGAACCGGTCGATCTGGGCCTAGCGCTTTCCGCGGACGGCAAGCGGATCCTGTTCGCCAAGCGCGATCACCTGGAGAGCAACCTGATGCTCGTGGAAGACTTTAGGTAGCCGCGCTACTCCGAGGTCGTCGGATCGATGATCGTACGGACCTGCGAGACGCGCGTGGCGGGAAAGCCGCCCCGGCTGGCGTGCTCTCGAACCGCGGCCTCATTCGGCGCGATGTACACGCAGTAGACTTTGTCGTCGGTAACGTAGCTCTGAACCCACTGAAGCTCAGGCAGTGTCTTAAGCACTCCGCAGGACCTTTGCGCAATCCCCTGTAGTTCCTGCGGAGTCAGTTTCCCTGCCCCGGGAATGTCGCGCTCGATGACGTACTTGGGCATGACTCTCCTCCGGTGAAAGTCGGGGGCAGGCAGGAATGCCTGCCCCACCCGGTCCGCGGCCTACTTCTTCGCTGCTTCCGCCTTCTTCGGCGGTGGCGGAGGCTTCGGATTCCAGAAGCCCGGATCCGCCGCGGCAACGGCTTCCGGCGGATTGCTCAGCGCCGGCAGGATCTTGCCGATGAAGCTCTCCGTGCCCATAACCACTTCGGAAACAGCCTTCATGTAGTTGCCGTATCCAGATCCGAGAACCTCGGAAAGCGGCTTGACCTTGTCGAAGTCGCCCATGCTCTTGGCCAGAGTGGTGATGTAGAACACGGTCCCGGCCTGGCCGATCGCCGACTGGCTGACTAGAATCGGTATTCCCGGATTGCTGCGCTCGTGGCCGTCCTTGTTGATCTTGAGCCATTTCTCGTAGTCGGGTGCGCGGCCCGGACGGACGCGCACGATGAAAGTGCGCAGGTAACGCGCGTCGCCGAGCATCCTGCTGGCTCCGGCGGCATCGGGCACACTGGCGCTCAGATCGAGGCGCCGGCGCCGGACTTCGCTGCGGGTGCTGACCACCGTCTGGCCGAAATCCGCGAACAGTTTTCCAACACCGGCCCCGCCGAGGCCCTTTGCCAAGGCTCCTTCAAAGGCCTGCATCGCGGAATCGATCCCAGCGTAGTTTGCTCGGCCACTCACGAAGTAGACGACATTGTGCTCGCCATAGACCTGTTCGTAAGTAACCCAGTTGTCGCCTTTGTTCTTGCGGTTCATGTCGGCCATCTTGGTCGAAAGCCTGTCGAAATCGAACCGCTTCTCCGATTTCACCCGCGCCACGAAAATGTCCAGATAATCCTCACGGGCTTGACCGGCTGACGCAGTGGCCAGCAACCCGGTGAACAACATCGCTCCCAGCAACTTCTTACCCATAGACAATCGCCTCCCCAATTGGACAGCGTTCGCAGTCTATGACCCCCGTGCGCAGGTTGTCAATCGCGGACGCGCCCCAGGCGCCGCGATGCGCGCAAGACCGCCGCATGCCACAGCGGACGCGGCATCCAGCGCGCCAGGAATACCAGCATCCAATACTGCCAGCCCGGGATCACGAACAACCGGTCGCGCTCGAGAGCGTCGAGGGAAGCCTCCACCACGCTCTCCGCGGACATCCACATCCACTTGGCGACGTGGCTGCGGTCCCACTTGATGACGTCGTGGAACTCGGAGTACGTGTAGCCCGGGCAGAGTGCTTGCACCTTCACCGGCGAGCGCATCGCCTTCAGTTCCAGGTAGAGACCTTCGGTGAAGCTGTTGATCCACGCCTTCGTGGCGCAGTAGCTCACGCTGCCCGGATTCTGCGTGAACCCAGCCACCGAAGACACGTTGATGACGACGCCGCGCTGGCGCGCCGTCATTCCCGACAGCGCTGCGTAAGTGAGCCGGAACGTCGCCGTCACGTGAACGCGATGCATCTGGTCCTGCACGTCCAGCCCAGCCTCAAAGAAGCGTCCTTTACTGCCGAATCCGGCGTTGTTCACCAGCAGATCCAAGGGGCGCTCGGCGATCCGGCGTTCCACTTTCGTCAAGTCGTCCGCGGCGCTGAGATCCGCCTGCAGAATCTCCGAATCGGTCTTCAGCTCGCGTGCCA
>CAYPHP010000143.1:2540-8236 GCA_964410045.1 uncultured Acidobacteriota bacterium
CTCGAGCCGGTCTTTGCGCCGAGCCACCAGCATCAGGTCATAACCGCGGGCGGCCAGCGCGCGCGCAAACACCGCTCCGATCCCACTTGATGCTCCTGTCACCATCGCCAAAGGACGCGCCTGCGACATGATTTCTCCAGTATCCTTATTGTTCCCCATGACTCCAGGGCAGCACACTCTCACCGGCGCGTTCGGATTCCATCCACGCTTCCAGTCCAGCCATCTTAGCCCGGAGCGCGACGTGATCGTCTACCTTCCTCCCGGTTACGAAAGCGAACCGCGGCGGCGTTACCCGGTCCTGTACCTGCAGGACGGCCAGAACCTGTTCGACGCGGCAACATCGTTCGCCGGCGTCGAGTGGGGCGTGGACGAGACCGCGGACAAGCTCATCCGCGCGCGCAAGGTCGAACCGCTGCTGGTCGTGGGCATCTACAACACCGGCGATCATCGGGCGGGCGAGTACACGCCGACGCGCACCGCCGCCGGACATGGCGGCTTGGCTCATCTCTATGCGCGATTCCTGATCGAGGAACTGAAGCCGTTCATCGACTTGCACTATCGAACGCTGCCGGACGCCGAGAACACCGGCATTGGCGGATCCTCGCTCGGTGGATTAGTGTCGCTGGTGATCGGCCTCGACCGGCCCGATGTCTTCGGCAAGCTGGCTCTCCATTCGCCGTCCGTCTGGTGGGACAGCAAGGTGGTGCTTCAGCAAATCAAGCAGAAGTTGAAGTTGCGCATCTGGCTGGACATCGGAACGCAGGAGGGACGCGGCACGTTGGCCGACACGCGCTCGCTTCGCGATGCGCTGCAATCGCAAGGCTGGAAGCTGCGCCGCGACCTGCGCTACTTCGAGGCTCGCGGCGGACGTCACAACGAAGCGGCCTGGGCGCGTCGCGTGGGACCGATGCTGCGCTGGCTGTTCCCTGCCCACGGATAACGGAGCGTCCGCAGATTACGCAGATTTCATAACGCGGCCTAGCCGCAACCGAAATGAACCACGGATGGACACCGATCAACACCGATCAACACCGATCAAAGGAACCACCGATAGCCCCTGATCGATGGATCGGTGTTCATCCGTGTTCATTCGTGGTTGAGATCCTCTCTGGCAGTTGAGAAATCTTGGTGGGAGCAGTGGGCAGTGGGGGCAGTGGGGGCAGTGGGGCAGTGGGGACAGCCTGTACCTGGCCCGGTCTCACATTTGAGTTCCGATCTGCGCCATCTGCGAAATCTGTGGACGACTCCGGCGCGGTACAATGCGCTCCATGAGTCTTCTCTCTTGGTTCTCATTCCTTGGACTGCTCCTGCTGGCGGCGGATCCTTCCCGGCCTCGCGCTCGCGACCTTGGACTGAAGCCCGGCCGGTATCCGCCGGGACCCCTGAATGCGATCACAGACGTGGCCGGCGTTCGCGTCGGTCAAGTGACGCTGGTGGAAGGCGACAGCGTGCGCACGGGCGTCACCGCGATCGTGCCGCATGCGGGCAACCCATTTCGCGAGAAGGTCACCGCCGCGATGCACGTCGGCAACGGATTTGGAAAACTGGTGGGTTTCACGCAGGTCGACGAACTCGGTGTGTTGGAGACGCCCATCGTCCTGACCAACACGCTGGCCGTTTGGACTGCCGCGGAAGGCTTGGCTGACTACGTCCTGGGGCTTGCAGGCAACGAGAACGTGCGCTCGATCAATCCGGTGGTCGGCGAAACCAACGACGGAGGATTGAACGACATTCGCGGCCATCATGTGCGCAAGGAGCACATCCGCCAAGCGCTTGAGCAGGCGAAAGACGGTCCGGTGGAGGAAGGCGCGGTGGGCGCGGGAACCGGCACCGTGGCTTTCGGATGGAAGGGCGGTATCGGAACTTCGTCACGGCGCGTCGGCAGCGTCACGCTGGGCGTGCTGGTGCAGTCGAACTTCGGTGGATCGCTGCGCATGGACGGCGTGCCGATGCCCGGACCTTCGGGCGCTTCTGGCGACGGGTCGTGCATGATGGTCGTGGCGGTCGACGCGCCGCTCGACGCGCGCCAGCTCAAGCGCCTCGCGCGGCGCGCCATGCTGGGCATGGCCCTGACCGGATCGTCGGGGAGCCACGGCAGCGGCGACTACGTGATCGCGTTCTCCACCGCGCGCGGACGGCCGGCGCCGTCTGATGACGACATCTCGCCCCTGTTCCAGGCCGCCATCGAAGCGACCGAGGAGGCGATCCTCAACTCGCTGCTGCGCGCCACCACCGTCCGCGGACGCGATGGGCGCGTGGTCGAGGCCGTGCCCGTGGACAAGGTTCGCGAGCTCATGCGAAAGTATGGACGATGAGATATCGCAAGCTCGGCCGTACGGGACTGGAAGTTTCCGAAGTTGGGTTTGGCGCCTGGGGCATCGGCGGCGCCTTGTGGGCCGATTCCGACGATGCCGCATCGCGTGCCGCGCTCGACCGCGCCGTCGGCTGCGGGATCAATTTCTTCGACACCGCGCTGGCCTACGGCAACGGACATAGCGAAAAGCTGATCGCCGCACTCCGCAAGCGGCACACCTCCTTGATCGTGGCCACCAAGGTCCCGCCCAAGAACTGGCAGTGGCCCGCGCGCCTCGGCGTCCCGATCAAGGACGTCTTCCCCCTGGCCTGGATCGTCGAGTGCACCGAAAACTCGCTCCGCAATCTGGCCATGGAGACGGTGGACCTGCAGCAACTACACGTCTGGTCGCCGGAATGGGTGGATCGCGACGACTGGAAGGAAGCGGTCTACCGCTTGAAGAAAGAAGGCAAGATCCGCTTCTTCGGGCTGTCCATCAACGATCACCAGCCGGAGACCGCGACCGGGGCGATCGCCAGCGGGCTGGTGGACTCGGTCCAGGTGATCTACAACGTCTTCGACCAGAGTCCGCAGGACGAGCTGCTGCCGCTTTGCCAGAAAGAGAACATCGGGTTCCTGGCCCGGTGTCCGTTCGATGAAGGCAGCCTGGCAGGAGCGATAAGTCTTGACACTGCTTTCGCTAAGGGCGATTTCCGAAACCATTACTTCAATGGAGATCGGAAGCGTCAGGTGGTCGAGCGCGTAGACAAGATCCGCGCTGTAATCAAAGGCTCAGCCGACTCGGTGTCCGAAGCGGCGCTGCGCTTTTGCCTGAGCCATCCTGCGGTGTCGTCGGTGATTCCGGGGATGCGCACCGACCGTCACGTGGCCGCGAACGCCGCCGCCAGCGACGCCGGTCCTCTGCCCGCCAGGGTCCTCGACGAACTCAAGGAACATCGCTGGGTGCGGAACTTTTACTCGTAGGCTTAAGCTGCGGAACGGGTCCGCCGAGCGTGAAGACTTCCGGCGGAATCTCGCTGTTGTGCTGCATGCGCTGGACCGTTACTGTCCAGGTCGAGGTCATGGGGGTATTTTGACTCCTGCGATAAATCGAGTAGGCAACGATCCATCGCGCTGGTAACGTCAAGCCTGTCGACGATGAGAAGTCCTCAAAGCGTTCCTCGACAACGACGAAGTCCATGCACCCCTCGTATACCGTCCTGACGTGTTGAAATGTGTCGGCATCGAAGTACAGACGAGCGTTGAATGCGCCCGCGCCGTAGTCAACCCTCCACATTCGCCTGCCGTCTATGGTCCGCGGCGTCACAGCCCCGAGGTGGCTCTGCCGCGATTTTAGGTCGAGGAATGGCCATGCCGCCGAAAGGGCGCCACCGAGCAAGCCTTCCTTCAATACCTCCGAACAGTCGAGAAACAACGGCGCGATAGCTGACTGCTCTGCAGTCAGTGACCGGACTCGCGAACCCGCACCGTTGTACGCAACGTCCCAGCTCAGGTACTGAGCTGATGGAAAGGGCATCGAGACCCGATACTTGTCGGCCTGCGTGATCAGGTGCGCGGTAGAAGGCGCAGCCGCCGCCTCGCCCTTGCGTGACTCCACTACCGACTGGCCCTCGATTACCCGGTTTGTGATGGCCGTCCGTAGTGACGCTGGGCCGATCGCCGCCAGGTGCTTGGCCGAAAGCTCATCGAGTGTCGGCGCTTTCTGAGCCACGGCGGACGCTGACAAGATGCTCACGATCAAGACCCCGAACGATCCCGTTCTCTGCATCTTTGCCGCTGTGGCTTTCGACTCCGTCATGGATCATTTCACTCCGGCGAGAGGCGCCGGACTGCCCGGCTGAGCCGGCAGCAAAGGGCTACCATGAATGCTGCCATCAGGCCGCCCGGCGTCTTAACATTCGATGGCCTACTTCTTCGGCGCGCCTTGACCTTGCGGACGGGGCTTGCGCAGGTTCAGCTCGTAGGTGACGCTGACCACGTCTTCAATCTTGTTCATCGCGCCGTTGTACTTCACTCCAAACTCCATGCGGTTCAGATCCACGCTGCCGCGGAACCGGAGGATGCCGGCTTCGTTGAGGAGAATCCGGGCGGGCAACTTCATCTGCTTGGTCACGTCGCGAATGGTCACATCCGCGTCGGCTTCATAGTTGGTATCGGAGACCTTGCGGATGCCGGTGATCTTGATGGCCGCCGTCGGGAACTTGGCCACGTCGAAGAAGTCGGGGCTCTTCAGGTGGTTGTCGCGGCGCTCGCTGTTGGTGTCGATTGTGGTCATGTCCACCGTCACCTCGATCTGCGATTGCTCCAACGCCTGTTCGTTGATGTCGGCCTTCACGTCGAACTTACGGAACACACCATCGGCGCTGATCAGGCGGGCTTCCGCGGTAAAGCGCAGCTTGCTGTGGCCGGCGTCCAGAACCCACTGCTCCGCTTGGAGACCCGCCGAGAGGACGATGATGCAGAGAACGCTTCGCAGGACCTTCTTCATGATTCACTCCTTGACCGCAGAATGTTGTATCCCAGGGAACAATCAGTCTAACAGCAAGCCGCCGTTGACCTCAATCGTTTCTCCCACCAAATAGGCGGCGCGCGAGGAAGCCAGAAACAGGATCACGTCGGCCACCTCCTCCGACGTTCCGGCCCGTCCCAGCGGGATGTTCTTGACGAACGCCTCCATCATCGCCGGCGTGGAAAACTGATCGTGAAACGGCGTCGCTATCACTCCGGGCGCCACCGAGTTCACGCGCACGCCGGAGGCCGCCACTTCCTTGGCCAGGCCCTTGGTGAAGGTGATCATCCCGCCCTTGGCGGCAGCGTAGGCGGTCGCGCCAGGACCGCCGCCGTTGCGCCCAGCAATCGACGATACGTTGATCACCGCGCCCTGCCCGCGCTCCACCATTCCCGGCATGAACGCGCGGCAGCACTGGAACGCGGACTTCAGGTTCAGGTTGAAGACGCGGTCCCACAGCGCCTCGTCCATCTCGATGATGCGGCAGCGTTCGATCAGCGAGCCGGCGTTGTTCACCAGCACGTCCACGCGGCCGTTGAGATGCGTGGCCACTGCGCCGCGGAGCGGATCGATGCTGACCGAGAGGTCCGCCTGCACGCTCACGTCCGCCGCCACGCCGCGGAACTCGCCCAGCCGCTGCAGCCGCCGGCAGTCCTCCCGCACCACGCTCCACTCCAGCGGCCTGCCCTCGGAAGTGCGCAACTGGTTCCGGACGAACTGCTCTTTGACGCGGCTCAGCCCGTCAAAGCGGATCGCCGCCACCGGGCGACCCTCGTACGGATTGGAAATCTCCACCCCGCTCGGGCCCGCTTCCGCCGGAGCGCCCGGCGGGTCCGACGGCGCGACGCTCTGCGCCCACGATGCCGAGGACAC
>CAYPHP010000144.1:0-8222 GCA_964410045.1 uncultured Acidobacteriota bacterium
GGATGGCGTTGGCTCCCAGCTTGGCCTTGTTGGGCGTACCGTCCAGTTCGATCATGGCGCGGTACAGGCCGGTCTGATCGGACTCGACGCGATACTTCAGCGCCTTCACGATGCGCCCGTTGATGCTCTCAACCGCTTTTTGGACGCCTTTGCCCAAGTAGCGTTTCTTGTCGCCATCGCGCAACTCCACGGCTTCATGCTCGCCGGTGGATGCGCCCGATGGGACAGCGGCGCGACCACTCGCCCCGCCCTGCAGAATCACTTCTGCCTCGACTGTAGGATTGCCTCGCGAGTCCAGGATCTCGCGTCCGCGTATGATCTCAATTTTCATGGTGGTTTCTCTGTGCTCTCTGTTTCTCTGTGGTGAGTATCAAACGTCTTCCAAAATCTCCAGGCTGGGCTTGGGACTGGGCACCACGGTGATGCCCGTCTCCGTGACCACGTAGCCGCGGGCCTTGTCCTCCTCGGGGTTAAAGCCGATCTCGGTGTTCTCCGGGATGTCCACGTCGCGATCCACGATGCACCGCCGCAAACGGCTGTGACGCCCGACGTTGACATTGTGGAACAGGATCGAGCTGTCCACCTCCGAATAGCTGTTGATGCGCACTTGCGGAGAAAGAATGCTGTTGGTCACCCGGCCGCCGCTGACGATGCATCCCGGCGAAACGATGGAGTCCAGGGCGATGCCCATACGCCGCCCCTCCTGGGCGAAAACGAACTTGGCCGGCGGATACTGCTGCTGGTCGGTGCGGATGGGCCAGTGGCTGTCGTACAGGTTGAACACCGGGGTCACCGATACCAGGTCCATGTTCGCCTCGTAGTAGGCGTCCAGGGTTCCCACGTCGCGCCAGTAGAGCGCTTCCTTCTGGTTTTCATCCACGAAGTTGAACGAAAAGACGCGGCGCTCGTGGATCGCCTGGGGAATGATGTCTTTTCCGAAGTCGTGGCTGGAGCCGGGATCCTTGGCGTCGCGGGCCAGCAATTGCAGCAGCGTGGCGGTGTTGAATACGTAGACCCCCATCGAGGCGCTGACGTACTCCGGGTTATAGGGCGAGCGAGACTTGGGAACAGCAGGCTTCTCCTCGAAGCCTACGATGCGGTTGTCGGCGGCGACATCCACCACTCCGAAACGGCTGGAGTCTTCGGGCTTCTCGAGAATCGTAGCCAAGGTAATTTCCGCGCCGCACTGCCGATGATGCTGCAGCATCAGAGCGTAGTTCATCTTGTAGATGTGGTCCCCGGAAAGCACCATCACGTATTCCGGACTCTCCTGCACGATGCTGTGCAGGTTCTGGTAGACGGCGTCGGCCGTTCCCAGGTACCAGGTGTCGCTGACCCGCCGGGTCGGGGGGATGATCTCGATGAACTCCCCCAACTCGCGGGACATGATGGTCCATCCCTGGCGGACGTGGCGGTTCAAGGAGAGCGCCTTGTGCTGGGTCAGGATGAAGATGCGGCGGATGTGGGAGTTGATGCAATTGGACAGGGTGACATCCACAATCCGGTAGATGCCCCCAAAGGTCACCGCAGGCTTGGCCCGGTCGCGAGTCAGGGGGTGCAGCCGCTCCCCGGCCCCGCCGGCCAGGAGGATGGCTAAGACGTTGTCCATACGGCAACTTACACACTATCAGAAAACCCGAGAGGGGGCCAAGCCTGCCCTCCCCAGAGGCGGGGCTTGAATGCATTCAAGCCTTTCCGTTTTGCGGGAGGACAAATCCTCGCAGAAATGCGCAGCTTACCTGGGGGCTGTGGTACTATTTCTTCTGACTTCCGGAGCAAAATCCGAGAGATTGAGGTCCTGAAGCCAGTCCAACACGAGAGGGGTGTGAGTACAGCGTGGCAGAAGTCAAGCTTCAAGAGGGGGAATCCCTCGAGAACGCGCTTCGCCGGTTCAAGCGTAAGGTGCAGCAGGAAGACATCATCAAGGAAGTCAAGCGGCACTCTTACTACCTGAAGCCCGGCGAAAAACGCCGGGTCAAACAGGCCCTGGCGCGCAAGCGCAACCGAAAGAAGAACCGCCGCGAGCAGGAGTAGCGGCGAGCCCGCCGTTCCACATTCGTTGTCTGGCTCAGCGATCCTTTTTCGCCGGCTGCCGCCGGCGGGAGAGGATCGCCCGGACCCCAATGATCGAACACGAGGGGGAACTCCAAGTCCGCCGCAGCGGTAACCGGCGGACACAGGGTTGCAGACACGATGCCCGAATTCATCGACAAGACGCTGACGTGTATTGACTGCGGCACGGATTTTATTTTTTCCGCCGGTGAGCAGCTCTTTTTCGCTGACAAGAACTTCCGCAACGAGCCCAAGCGGTGCAAGCCCTGCAAACAGAGGCGCAGCGCTTCCCAGGGCCCGCGTTCGAGCGGGGCCAGCCGGGTGGAGACCACGGCGATTTGTTCGCAATGCGGGAAATCCACCACGGTCCCGTTCCGGCCAACCCAGGGCCGGCCCGTCTTCTGCCGGGAATGCTTCGCGCAGAAGCGGGTGCTCGAAGCGGGCGCCTGAAGCCCGTCTCAGAAATCCTTGCGCTGCAGCAGCCAGCCGGCGGCGACCAGGCAGGCGGCGCCGAAGAGCGCCGTGGACCACAACGGCATCCACTCGGTAACTCTCGCGCCCGGCGCATCCGCGAAGCGCCTGGCCAACGAGGCCAGTTCGCTGACTTTGGGCAGGATGTAGTAAAGGCCATCGAGCGCCCGCTCCAGCAATCGGCTATCGAAATATCGCGCGACGACGACGCGCAGTCCCATGACGGAAGCGAAAAACGTCATGGCGAAGGTTGCGGCGGCCGCGATCATCACGTTCGGACGGGCCACCGCCACCAGCACCAAAAAGGCCAGCTCGGAGGCGAAAAACAAACTGAGCACGGCGAAGGCTTTCAACAGCGGCAGGGCAGGAACGTGCAGGGTCCAGCGGAACGCCGCAGCCAGCGACGAGACCATCAGGCCCACACTGAGCATCCACAGAATCAGTCCGGTGGCGTAGGCCGCGCCCAGCAACATGATCCGCGGCATGGGTTTGGAGAACAGCAACTCGATCCAACCCTTTTGCAGCGCGGCCGCCAGCAGGCCAGCCACCGCCAGCAGGGGCAGGAATACCCAAATCGTCTGCCCCGTGCCCAGGACCACGGTAGTGAATTCGCGAGCCAGGGTCGCCGTCGACCCCGAACGCTGGCCCCAATAATAGGCTTCCCCGTCGCGTACCTGCAGCGGAACGAGCAAAAGCAGGGTCAGGCCGACGGCGGAGACCACCGTGGCTAACGCCGCGGAGCGGTGCACCGACTCGTGCAACATGTGCCGCACCAGGGAGCGCAGGATCACGATTGCACCACCTCGATGAAGGAGTCTTCCAGCGAGGCCCGCTCACGGGTCAATTCCTCGATCTCTACGTCGGCGGCTCGCAGCCGGTCGAGGCAGGCGTTCAATTCGGCGGTGTCGCGGGCCTGGATGCGGAAGCCGTTGGCCTCGGAGGCCTGATCAAGTATAGCGGCGGCTGCCTGGCGCGACCCTTCCGTCACCCGCAGCCGCCAAGTCCCGCGCACTTCGGTGAAGTCGGCCACGCTGCCTTCCCGCGCGATCCGGCCGCGGTTCAGGATCACCAGGCGATCGCAGATCTGTTCGACCTCACTCAATAGGTGCGAATTGAGGAAGATGGTCTTGCCGCTGGCCTTCAGCGTCACCAGCAGGTCGCGAAACTGCTTCCGGCCCAGCGGATCCAGGCCCTCGGTGGGCTCGTCGAGAAACAGCAGATCGGGATCATGCAGGAGCGCTTGGGCCAGGCCCAGACGCTGCTGCATCCCTTTCGAGTAATCCTTCAACGGCAGCTTGGGAAAGCCGTCCAGTTGCGCTTCAGCCAGCAGACGTGGGATGCGTTCCCGGGCGGTCGCCCGCGGCAGACCCGACATCCCGGCCATGAAGCGCAGAAATTGGCGTCCGGTAAGAAAGTCAGGCAGGCGCATGGCCTCAGGCAGAAAGCCCACCCGTCGGCGAGACTGGGAACTGCCGGCCGCCTCGCCAAACAAGCGCGCACTTCCTGCCGACGGCCGCACCACCGACAGGATCATTTTCACCAGCGTGCTCTTTCCCGCCCCGTTGGGACCCAACAGGCCGAAGACCGTGCCAGCCTCTACGCGCAAGGACACGCCGTCCACCGCCAGCAGCTTGCCGTATTGTTTGGTCAGGCCGTCGAGTTCGATGACCGGAGACATGGAGGACGCCCCCAGAGGGGCTGTAACGAGGAATGATAGACTAGTTGCGTTGAATTCCCCGAGCATTTGTGTGCACGAATCATGATCGTGGGCAGCGGCCTGGACCTTGTGGATGTGGGCCGGATCCGGCGGGCTCTGCAACAATTTCCACAGCGCTTCCGCGACCGCGTGTTCACGCCGCGCGAGGTCGCTTACTGCGAACGGTATAAGAATCGTGTGGAGCGTTATGCTTCGCGTTTCGCGGCCAAGGAAGCGGGGATGAAGGCGTTGGGCACGGGCTGGCGCGGCGGAATCGGATGGCGCGACCTTGAAGTCGTGCGCCAGCCCGGCAGCCGTCCGACGCTGGAGTTTCACGGCGTCGCGGCGCGCCGGGCCGCGGCCATGGGCGTCCGCTAGGTGGCCTTGTCGCTCACTCATACCGGGACCCAGGCGATGGCCCAAGTGATTCTGGAGGATTAACTGCTGACTCTGCGCGACGGCAACTTCACAGCGCCCCTGCTCTCCCGCCACAAGGGTCTTCGGCACGGTTTTGGTACACGGCAAGCACCCGCGTCGCTTGGCTTACCGGAGGCGCGTCTGAAGCAAATTCACTCCGACATCGTTCAGGTGGTGGAGAAGCCGTCGAAGCCGGAGGACCTCCGCGGCGACGCCCTGGTGACGTCCACGCCGGGTCTGGCCCTCACCGTGGTGACCGCCGACTGCCTGCCGGTGCTGCTGGCCGATCCCAAGCGCCGGGTTGTGGCCACGGTCCACGCCGGCTGGCGCGGGACGCTGCGCCGCATCGTCGAGAAGACGGTCGGAGTGATGCGCCAGCGCTTCGGCGTGAATCCAGCGAACGTCGTTGCCGCCTTCGGCCCGTCCATTCAAGTTTGCTGCTACGAGGTTGGAGAAGACGTTGTCCAGGAATTCAGATCGCAGTTCCCGTACGCTGAGAAACTCTTCCAGCTTGAATCCGGCGAGAACCCCGCGGACGTCTACCTGCCCCGCCAGTTGGGCGTGGAGCGCAAGGCTTTCATGCGCAACCTGGAAACCGGCAAGGCCCACCTGGACCTGGTGGAAGCGAACTACCGCCAGTTGCTGGACGCCGGGCTCAAGCCGCGCCAGATCCATCGCACGGCGCCGTGTACGGCTTGCAATCTTGACTCGCTGTGCTCCTACCGCCGGGAGGGGCCGAAGTCGGGGCGCCTGATCTCGGCGATCGCGATGGTCCCGTGACGGTGCGCACCTTCGCGCAAGCGGCAGCCTGGATCGATCGAACCGGCGTGGCGCTGCTGTTTCCCGGCCCCGGATTTCCGTCCCTCTCCGAAGCGATGGGCCGGAAGCGGATGGTCTGGGACGCGATCACCGAAATGATGTGGGGCTGGAAGGACGAGTTGCCGCGCCGGCGCAAGGCTTGGTTCGGCAAGTTCATTCGCGGGAAGGGCACACTGATCGCGCCGCGTCTGCTGACCGCGGTCTCCGAAGCCGTGGGCACTCCCTGGGATGCGGACGCCGCGGAGTTCCTTTACGCGCGCGGACGCCTTTCTGCCGAGGCGCATCGCGTTGCCAAGGTGCTGGGCAAGGAGGGCCCGCAGCCCACGCTGGCCCTGCGTTATGCCGCCGGGTTCGACACGCCGAGCCGGAACGTCCGTTTCAAACGCGCGGTCGTCGAGTTGGGGCGGTCGCTGTTGGTCACCCACTTCGGCGTGGAGAAAGAAGAAGGCGCGGCCTGGCCGTCGACGGTCTATGAGTTGACGCCGCGGGCCTTCCCGCGATTGTCTCCTCGGGTCAGCGCCGCGGCGCGCGAGGAAGTCCAGAGCAAGCTGGGCCGTCTGATAAGATAACGCGTTCATGTCCTGCGCCATCTGCAAACAACGCAAAGCCAAGCGCCACTGTCCCGGCGTGCACGGCGAGATCTGCTCGCTGTGCTGTGGAACCGAACGCGAGTCCAGCGTCAGTTGTCCGATCGACTGCGCCTACCTGCTGGAGGCCCATCGCTACGAGTGGGAGCGCGTCAAGCCGCAACCACCCGACAAAATGCCATATCCCGCTTACGAGATCCACGACGGGTTCCTCAAGTATCGCGAGCTGTTCGTTGCCCACATGGCCATGCAACTGCTGCGCCGGGCCATGGAGCTTCCGGGCACGCAAGACAGCGACGTCCTCGAGGCGCTCGGCGGCCTGATCCGCACACGCGAGACGCTGACCAGCGGATTGGTTTACGACAGCGTGCCGTCGGCGCCGGTCCCGGAGGCTTTGTTCCGGGGTCTGCAGGAAGCGGTCGAGGAGTTCCGCAAGGAAGAAACCAAGTTCACCCGCTGGACCCCGATCAAGGACGACGAGATCGCCAAGACCCTGGTGTTCCTGGCGCGCCTGGCTCACGCCCGTTCCAACGGCCGTCCCAAGTGCAAGGCCTATCTGACGTTCCTGCGCGAGCAGTTTCCCCAGGTCGTGGCCCAGCAGACCACCGGCGGGATCATCCTTCCGGGGTAAGGCGAGGGCAGGCTTTTCGTAGCCACCGAGACACCGAGGTCACCGAGCCGAAGGGATTGAGTCTTCTCGGTTTTCTCTGCGCAGTTCCGGCGCCACGTTGACAGGTCGGCGTCAGGATGAGAAAATAAGGAATCGTTCGCCCATCACTTGTGCCCAAGTGGCGGAACTGGCAGACGCGCTAGGTTCAGGTCCTAGTGGGAGCAATCTCGTGGAGGTTCGAGTCCTCTCTTGGGCACCATGTCTTCGAGCAGCCGCGATCCGTTATTAGGCCCTGAACAGGCGTGCTAAATTACAGTCGTGATTTCCCTGGTCTTGATGCTGGCTGCCGCAGTAGCGCAGCCCGCGCCGCCAGGGGTGATGTTGTGGGTCTGGGAATCACCGCAGGATTTCCGCCAGATCCGCCTTGGCCATGCCGGCGTGGCGTTCTTGGCCGGCAGCCTCTTCTTGGCAGGCGACCGTGTTCGTTTCCGGCCTCGCCTACAGCCGCTCCGGGTCCCACCCGGCACCTTCTTGATGGCCGTCGTTCGGGTTGAAACCAATCCGATCGAAGCTGCGTCTTATTCGGAGAATCAGAGACGGGAAGTTGTGCAGTCCATTCGCGAAATCGCAGTCACCACACGAGCCAGAGCGATCCAATCGATTTTGACGCCAAACTCTCTGAGCGGGCCTTCTACCGCGCGCTGATTCCAGAAGTCAAAGCGGCCCTCGGTCCGGGAGCCTTCCTGTCGATCACCGCGCTGGTCTCCTGGTGCCAAGGCCGGGATTGGTTGGCCGAGTTGGGTGCCGACGAAGTTGTCCCGATGGTTTTCCGGATGGGAGTGAATGGGCCGGCGGTGCGCGCACGGCTGCTTTCCGGAGGCCCCCTTCCCGCTCCGTCTTGCCGCTCGAGTATCGGCGTGTCCCTGGACGAACCTCGGCCGAGTTTGGGAGGCTACCGCCGCATATACGTGTTCCCCGGAGGGGCGACCTGGACTCGGGACCGAGTCCGCGGTACTGCGGGAGGTTCAGCCATGAAATGCATGCTGGCCGTCGCCCTGCTCCTCGTTGGATTGGCCATCACCTGGGCCTGCGCGCCCGAATTCGAGGTCGCGGTGTTCAGCTACAAGAAGCATCCTGACTTTCCACGGACGGAGTTCTTGGACGGCAAGTTAGGCATTCTGCAACCAACCTACGCGCGGTCCTACCTGGTGATCGCTTACCGGCACATATCCGGAGTCGGCTTGAGTGCCCGGGAAAAGGAGCAAGTGCGGGATTACTGGAGGGATCGCCAATCCAGTGAATGGGATAGAACCGGGACCAACTGGGCAGAGCGCTGGGTTTCGGCGAGGAATCGCGTCGCCGCTCGTAAGCTCCAGGATCGGACGGAAGTGTCATCAGGCACGTACCGCTACAATCGCGACTGGAACGCCTACTACGAGAACTGCGCCGAGGACGCTTTCCGAATCGCCACCCGCACACTGCATGAACGTGTCGGACGCTTTGGGGCCCGGAGCCGGGCCGTGGCTGAATGGCTGCGCGCGCAGGATGCGGTCTTCTCGAACTGTGGAGC
>CAYPHP010000145.1:0-3940 GCA_964410045.1 uncultured Acidobacteriota bacterium
GAAGCTAGGTCCGCAACTCTTGGAAGTGCTGCACACTTTCGCGTCGCAACGTATGGCTGGTCCGATTCCGCTACTACCTTCTATTCAGCAAGGCGAGATTCTGGGAATGACCTCCTGCCTACGGTCCTTAGGTCGTGGAACCGAGACAGCTAACTTGGCGTCAAATCAGGGAGAAAGGAGATTGGGGCTAGCCAAAAGTTACAGCATGCGCCCAAGGCAGGCGCGCTACCAGGCTGCGCTACGCCCCGACTGGTGGAAGCTTTACAAACAGTTTACCACGCTTGTGATCTTCAATCGCTGAGCAGGAAGATCAGCGGGCGCACGTCTTCCTCCGGAGTCCATTCCCAGTAGCGCAGCAGAATGGTGTAGACCATGATGCCGGTTTCGCCCTCGCCGAACAGCAGAAAGCGCAGCGCCTGGCCGACCAGGCTCTTGCGCGAGAGGCCCAGGAAGATGCGGACCGGGTCGAGCAGCTCGCTCAGGTAAGCAACGGTATTGGCAATCGCCAAGGCGCGCGTGACCTTGATGTTGTAGTCGTCGCCCTCCCGGCGGACTCGGATCTGCAAGTCGGCGACGAACTCGCTGCGGTTGTCGAGCAGTTCCACGTTCAGGAAAGCGATGGGACCATCGACTTTGTAGTTTTGACGGATCTCACCAGCCTTACTTCGGCGGGCTTCCGGGTCAAGCCCGCGAACCGGCGCAAGGTTGACCTTGCGACCGATGATCGACTTCCACAGCCGCTCGGATTCGTCATCGGCAAACTGGATGTGGGCGACGCGCAACTCAGTCGATCGGAACGAACGGCTGACCGCTCCCACCAAGATGGTGATAGCGATGAAGATGCCCGCGATGATCAGGCCGTCGGGGCGGTCGAGGACGTTTTCCACCAGGGTGTAGGCGAAGACCAGGACCACCACCCAGCAGTAGAGGCTGAGTGTTCGTCTCGACTCGCGCCAGAGGGCGATGGCCGCGGCGATTGCTGCCGAAAGCATCAGAACCAGCACGCCGGTGGCGTAAGCTCCGGCTTGCGCGTTGACGTCGGCCTTAAAAGCCAGCGTCACGACCACGTTGATGGCGAAGAGCACCAGCACCAGCGGACGCGAGTACGACACCCAGCGCGGGGCCATGCCGAAGCGCGGCAGGTAACGCGGGATCAGGTGCAGGAGTCCGGCCATGGCGGACGCCCCGGCAAACCACAAAATCAGAATCGTCGAGATGTCATAGACGGTGCCGAAGACGTTGCCCAGCATTCCGTGGGCCAGGAAGGCGATGGCGCGGCCGTTGGCAGGTCCGCCGATACGGTAGGCGTCGGCGGGAATCAACAGCGCGGTCACAAAGCTGGACAGCATCAGCAGAACGCTCATGATGATCGCCGCTGCGGCCAGCAACTTCCGGGTGTTGCGGACACGGCCATGCGGCATCGCGGCGGATCTGTCCGCTGGTCCGCCGTCGACCAGTGGCATCACGGAAACGCCGGTTTCGAATCCCGAGAGTCCAAGCGCGAGACGCGGGAAAACGAGCGCGCCGGCGATGAAGAGTGCGGTCCAGTCGCCCTTGGCCTCAAGGGCAGTTCGCCAACCCGATAAGAGTTCGGGATGAGCGGCAATCTCGGCGACGGCGCGCGCCAGCACAATCGCGTTCAGGAACAAGTAGGGAACGGCGACGGCCGAGGCCAGTCCGATGGCTTCGGAAAATCCTTTGAGGAATACGGCGGCCAGCAGCGCCAGCAGGATCAAGGTCAGCAGGACGAGATGGTCGCCGAGATACGGGTGCAGATAGGGATTGTGAATGGCGTGCTCGGCCGCATCGGCGGCGGAGAGCGTCATGGTGATGACGAAGTCGGTGGCCGCGAATCCGATCAGGATCAGGACGAGCAGCTTGCCCTTCCATCCGTGGAGCAGGTTTTCAAGCAAGGCAATGGAGCCCTGACCGGCGTAAGAACGTCCGGCCACCTGCGCGTAGATGGGCAACGCGCAGAGCAGCGTGACGGCAATCAGGATGGTGGTGGCCACCGGGGACATGGCTCCGGCGGCCAGCAGAGCGATGCCGGGCTGGTAACCTAGCGTGGAGAAGTAGTCGACGCCCGTGAGCCAGAGGACCATGTACCACGGATGGGTCTTGTGCTCGGACCCCTGGTGTTCCAGGTCGAGCCGTCCGCCGGAATGGAGCCAGGCCGCGATGCTCAATTCGCGGAACTCTTTCCCGGCCCGTACAGGACCTTGCCGGGCTTCGCGCCGGTGTGCTTCTCGTGGTCGATCACCACCTGACCATTCACCAGCACGTAATCAATTCCTTCCGGGGAGAGGCGCGGCTCGGAGTAAGTGGCGCGATCCTGAAGTTTCTCGAAGTCGAACACCACCACGTCCGCCCACAGCCCTTCCTTCACCGCCCCGCGATGCGCGAGCCGGTAGCGCGTGGCCGGCCAGGAAGTCATCTTGCGGACGGCGTCTTCCAGCGTCAGGACTTTGCGCTCGCGGACGTAGCGCGCGATCACTCGCGGAAAATTCCCGTAAGCGCGCGGATGCGGCAACCCGATCGCGTCGCTCCCGCCCGACTGCAGCGCCGCACCGGCGTCGCTGCCGATGCTGGTCCAGGGAAAACGCAGCGCCGTCTCCACGTCCTGCTCGCTCATCATGTGGTAGATCGCGGTCACCCGTCCCTGCCCTTGCGCGACCAGATCGAATGCCGCGTCGGCCGGATCCTTGCGCATCTCCTTGGCGATCGCGGTCAGGCTCTTGCCAATGTATTTCTGATTCTCGGGATTGCGCGCGTTAGCCAGCACTACGCCGTTCCAACCACCCGCTGCCTCGATGATGTTCCACCATCCTGGCGAACCGGTCTTGATCTCCTTCTTCAACCGGGTGCGGATTTTCGGATCGGCCAAGCGCTCCAGAAGCTTTTGGCGACCGCCTTCGTGCGCCCACGACGGGATGGTCGCTTCGAGACCCGTACCGCCCGCCGTGTAGACGTACAGGTCGGCGGCCACGTCAACGCCGCGCCGCCGCGCCGCTTCAATCCGGCTTCCCGATTCCTTCATCAGCTTTCCCCAGCCGGGCTTGTAGGCCGCCTTCAGGTGGAAGATCTCAACCGGCAATCCAGCCTGCTCGCCGATGGTGATGGCTTCCTCAACCGACTGCACCACTTCCTTCCCTTCTCCACGGATGTGGCTGGCGTAGATGCCGCCATACTTCGCGGCGACCTTGGCCATCTCCACCAGTTCGGCGGTGGTGGCGTAGCTTGACGGCGGATAGATCAGCGCGGTGGTCATGCCCATGACCCCGGCCTTCATCGCGGTTTCGAGGATGGCCTTCATGCGTTCCATCTCTTCAGCGTTCGGCGCGCGCGATTCATATTGCAGGACAGCCACCCGCGCCTGCGTCTCACTGAAGTACGTTCCAAAGTTGATGCTGATGCCTTTGCGTTCGAGATCGGCGAAGTAATCGGCGATCTTTTCCGCGGGGACCGGCGTGCCGCCCTCCCCGGCGATGGCCGTGGTGACGCCCATGCGCAGCTTGTTTTCGGCCAGCCCGCTGGTCATCAACGCGCCGCCGGACTGATCCATCACGTCAATCCATCCGGGTGAGACGTATTTTCCCTTGGCGTCGATCTCGGTACGTCCGCGGCCGTCGACTTTCCCGACGCGGGCAAAGCGGCCGTCCTGGATCGCGACGTCGGCAAGGATCCAAGGGTTGCCCGAGCCGTCCACGACGCGCCCTCCGCGAATCACCACGTCATAGGCGGGAGTTTGCGCCTGGCTGGTCAGGACGAGCAGCGCCAGTAAACACAGAAATCTGGTTAGCGGCATGCCCGGAAGCGTAGCACAACCAAGTCCGTTGCTAGCGCGGAGGCGCCGGAACGTCGCGGATCAGCGGCTCGTAGCGTGGATCGCGGCGGACCGCTTCGAAGACCGGGGCGGTGCGCAACTCTGGAACAGTGAAAA
>CAYPHP010000145.1:3950-4716 GCA_964410045.1 uncultured Acidobacteriota bacterium
AATTCTTCATTCCTTCGAGCGTGGCGAAGACCTTGTCGATTTCGCCGGCCTCGGCCAGCAGGCGAGCCAAAGCAAAGCCGACGATGCCGCGATTCGGCGTACCGATGGAAATCGCTTTCTCGAAGGCCGCGACGGCACCGGCGCGATCGCCGAGGCCGCGCCGGGCTTCTCCGAGACGCTGCCAGACGATCGGGTCCCTTGGATGGCTCTCCGACAGTGCTGCATACGCCTCCGCCGCAGCTTTCCAGTCTTCGCGAAACACAGCGCCGGCCGCTGCCGCCAGCGGTGCTCCGGCGACGATGGAGTCGGTAAGCGGACCGCGCAGAGTCGCTTCGAGGAAGTCGAGCGTGCGACTGATCGCTGCGCGGGTGAACTCGGCGTCATCGCGAATATCAAATCCGTGCGTGCCCGCCGCCACATTCAGCAATTCGACGGGAGCGTTGTCGCGCATCGCTTGCGTAACCAGCCCATCGATTGCCCGATTCAACCCTGGACTGTCGAGCCCGGCGCGAACCAACAAGACCGGGCGATCGAGCCGGAAGTTCTTGACCTCGCCGGTGCCGTAGTAAACCACGCCGGAGCGCACCTCCGACCCCAGCGTCTGCACCAGCGGCAGGCCGCGACGCACGTTGGCGGAACAGGACCACAAGGCAATGCGCGAGGCTTCCACGCCAAGTTCCGCCGCGTGGCTCTTCAAGTACACGAGTAGCGACTTGACGTCGTCGTCTACGCTGGCTTCGCGCGAATCCATGGTGATGCCCGCCAG
>CAYPHP010000145.1:4726-8179 GCA_964410045.1 uncultured Acidobacteriota bacterium
CTGGACATGCCCGCGCATCCATGTCGCGCCGATACCGTTCACCAGCACCACGACGGGAACGGGCTTCTCCCGTTTGGCCGGCAGATACAGGTCGAAGGCGAGCGGAGCGGAGTAGGCGATATCACGGCGAATTTGAACCGCGGAATCGCCCGGCAGCGGAGCCATGAAGCGGTCTTGAGCGGACAGCGCTGCGACCATCAGGAGGAGAGCCCAGATTCTCATATGCCCGCAGTCTAGTTTCCCGATCCACAGGCCGCGGTGAAGAGTTGTCAAAAGCTCATTCCGCGCGCAAAGTGGCCATGGGATCAGACCGGGCGGCGCGCAACGCGGGAATCAGGCTGGCGGCGCAGGCCGCGACAAGGGTCACGAACGTGGCTCCGGCATAGGTCACCGGATCACGCGGATGGACGCCGTAGAGCAGCGATTGTAACAGGCTGCCCAGACCGATCGCCAGCGCCAGTCCGGCCGCCAGGCCCGCCGTGCCCAAAAGCAGGCCCTGACGCAGCACGAGTCCGAAGATCTGGAACTGCCGCGCGCCGAGGGCAACGCGGATGCCGATCTCCTGCTGCCTCAGCTCGACGGAGTACGCCAGCACGCCGTAAGCCCCCACGCCACACAACAGGAGGGCCAAGGCGGCGAATACACCCATGATCGCCAGCAGCGCGGTGCGTTGGGAATGCGCGGCGGCAAAGACGGAGTCCATGGTGCGTACGTCGGCCATGGCCAGTTCCGGATCGATTTCCCGCAACGCCTCGCGTGCCGTAGGCAGCAGGCTCAGCGGATCGCCGGCGGTGCGGACGGCCACGGCCAGCGACCCGAACGGGCGCTGCGAATGCGCCCAATAGAAGGCCGGCTCAGCTTGCAGCGCGGCGGGTGAATCCTTGACGTCGCCGACCACGCCGACGATCTCGTTGGGGCGTTGGTCCCACAGCACGAGCTTCTGTCCCAGCGGTTCGCGATCCGCAAAGTATTTGCGCGCCAGGCTCTCGTTGATCACCACCATCGGCGCTCCTTGCGCCGTGTCCGCGCGGTTCGGATAACGGCCCGCCTTTAACGGGACGCCCAACGCCTCAAAGAATCCGGGCGTGACCGCGTTGAAGCGGCCCTGCGGCTCGCGCTTCCCCGGCGGATCGCCGACGATGGTGAAACTCGAGTTCTCGTCCCATCCGCTCCACGGCAGTGCGCTCCCCGCGCCGGCTGACGTTACGCCGGGGATGGCTTCCAGGCGCTCCTTCAACTTGGCGAAGAAGGCGGCGCGCGTAGCACCCTGAGCGTAGTTCACCGGCGTAAGCGAAATCGTGAATGAAAGCACGCCTTGCGGCTTGAAGCCAGGGTCGGTGCGCAGCAATTCCTGAAAACTCCGCAACAGAAGGCCCGAAGCGATCAGCAACCCGGAGGCCAGCGTGACCTCCGCCACCACCAACAGATTCCGAAACCGCACGATCCCCCGGCCCCCTGACGAGCGGCCTTCCGAATGCAGCACCCGCGCCAACTGATCGCGAAAACCCTGCAGCGCGGGCGGCAGTCCAAAGAGGATTGCCGTCAGCAGCGACGCCACGATAGCGAAGAGCAGAACGCCGGCGTCCAGGCGGATCATGTGGAGGCGCGGGAAGTCTTCCGGCATCAGGCGCGGCAACCAGCGGACTCCGGCAGCAGCCAGCACCAGACCCAACGCGCCGCCGAGCACGCCCAGGAGCAAGCTCTCGGTCAGCACTTGGCGGACCAAGCGCCAGCGACCCGCACCCATCGCGGCACGGACCGCAAACTCCCTGCGTCGCGCCGTGGCCCGCGCTAGCATCAGGCTGGCCACGTTGGCGCAGGCGATCAGCAGCAGCAGGCCGACCGCGGTCATCAGCAGCATTAGCATCGCCTGGACCGGTCCGACAATCTCCGTGGACAACGGATGCACGCGAATCCGCCAGTTATTGTTCGAGTTGGGGTAGCGTTTTTCGAGATCCGCGGCGATCCGGTTGAGATCCTGCGCCGCTTGCTCCACGGTCACGCCCGGCTTGAGCCGCGCTACGGCGTTCAGGTAATGCCAGCCACGCCGCACCCGCGCGGGATTCAGGTCCACCGGCCACCACAAGTCCACCGTGTCACCGTGGGGCATGGAGCGATACTCTCCGCCGGCGTGCTGGAACCCAGCCGGCATCACGCCCACCACGATCCACGCCCGGCCGTCGAGCCGGAGCGTCCGTCCCACGATTCCCGGATCGGCTTGGAAGCGGCTACGCCATAGCTGGTCGCTCAAGATCAGCACTCGAGCTTCCTCGCTCATCTCTTCTTCCGCCTCGAAGACGCGCCCGAGCGCTGGCCGGAATCCGAGCACCTCAAAGAACTCGCGCGAGACGCGCAGCGCCGACAGCCGCACCGGACGTCCGCCGTCGGCAAGCTGCAGATCCTGCCGCGTGTAGATCCCGATGCCTTCCAGAGTACGGTTCTCCCGCCGGTAGTCGCCGTAATTGAGCGGCGAGACCGGAAACTTCGGCGAACTGGGATGCGTTTCAAACACCCGCACCAGGCGCTCCGGCTCGCGGTACGGCAGCGGCTCCAGAAGCACACCGTGAAAAAGGCTGAAGATGGCGCTGCTGGCTCCGATTCCCAGACCCAGCGTCACAATCGCGACGATGGCGAAACCAGGGCTGACGCGCAGCGTCCGCAGTCCGAAGCGGAGATCCTGACGCAAGGTATCCGACACGTGTGTTCCCTCCCCTTACCTGGAGGAATAGACCTGCGCTTTTGGGATCGGTTAGCGGCCCGGCCAGAAAAATTTACAGCGGCGGGCGGCGCTTGTGCCACTCGGTGGCTTGCTCGTAGGCGTGGGCCAGGGCCAGGACCTTTTCCTCCTGCCACGGCGCGGCGCTGATCTGCATCCCGATCGGCAGACCCTTCGAGGTGAAGCCGCAGGGAATGGAAATGGTCGGCAGGCCCATCACGTTGAACGGCGAACGCGGGCTCAGCGAGATCGGGGTCGGCGTATCGGTCTCCGCACGCTTGAGCACTTCGGCGATCGTGTCGGGCGGCTTCTCGTAGGTGGGCGTGATCACGGCGTCGATTTTCTGGAACGATGCGCCGATGTTGCGGCGCAGCAATTCCACTTCCCGGCGGGCCTTGAGGTACGCGGAAGCAGACGCTTGCTTGCCGCGCTCGATGGCGCGCCGCGTCTGGGGTTGGTAGAGGTTGGGGGTCTTGGCGAACTGCTCCTCGTGGTAGGCGTAGATTTCCGGACCACCGATGCTGGCCATGTCCATCATGGTCGGAAGCTGAACGTCCACAACCGATGCTGCCAGCTTGCGGAACACGTCCAAGGCGGCGGCCATAGCTTGGGCAATCTCGGGGTCCAGCTTGTCGTAGAAGACGGCGCGAGGCACGCCGACGCGGAACGCCCCCACCTTGGTCCCAATCGCAGCCATGTAATTGGCCACCGAGTGGTCGGCGCTGGCCAGGTCCTGC
>CAYPHP010000146.1:0-8169 GCA_964410045.1 uncultured Acidobacteriota bacterium
CTGCTCCACCCAACCCTCTTGCGGATAGCGGCAGTCAATCGGCCGGCTTGCGGTGGCCCGCGCCGTTCCTGTTTCGTCAAAGACAATCGCGCGCGCGGAAGTAGTGCCCTCGTCGAGGGCAAGGATGTAGCGCATAGGAAATCAATGATAGCCACAGAGGCACGGAGAGCACAGAGAAATCCTGGGAGCGTCAGGGGAGGACTATAGTAGTCGAATGGTCCGCAAAGTCCGCAGAGCCAGGAAAGCCAAGAAGCCACGTGTGGCCAAGCCCAGTCCCGGCGCCGATCGGCAGCAATGGGTACGGGAATTACGGGCTTTGCGCAAGGGCCACGCCACTCGGAAGACCCGGCTCTCGGTTGAATCCATCCTGGCGGAAGATCGCGAAGACCGGGTGTGATTTGTGGCCTATTGGGACACCTCGGCGCTGCTGAAACTCTACGTTGCAGAGTCCGACTCCTCTTACTTTGATTCCCTCGCGCAACGCGCCGAAGCCGTATTCTCCTCGGAGATTGCGATTCCCGAGGTGCTCTGTGCCCTGCATCGGAAGGAACATGCCGGAGATCTGCGGCGCCGGGATCGTGTTCCGCAGATTCAGCGCCGACATCGATGCCGGACGAATCGTCACGATCCCCTTCGGCCGGGACGTGATTGCGGAAACACAAAAAGTGGTTGCGGTGGCGTATGGGCGGTCGAAGCCCATCCTGATTCGTAGCCTCGACGTAATCCATGTAGCTTCCGCCCTGGTCAGCAAGGCTCGCCAGCTTGTGGCCACAGACGCCCGCTTGCGCGAGGCCGCCGCGCTTGTCGGACTTGACCTCATCCCGTAAGGTGGATCACGGTCAAGTTGTTGCATGGCCGGGGAAGTGTCGCCCCTGATTCCGAAAACCGCCCAGAACATCGTTCAATCTCACCGGCAGGTTGGCGTCAAGTAGCCACATGGACAGATGCCGCCAGTTCAGCGGCCCCGGATGGCCAGACCGGCGCCCAGCAGACGAGGGTCAGCAACGATCTGCCGATAGTCCCGGTAGGCGCGGTTCCCACGGGGCCACGAAGTGTCTCCGCTGAGATTTAGCACCTGAGAACGCAAAGAGCACAGAGGGTATCCTCTGTGCTCTCTGTGCCTCGGTGGCGAGAAGGGCTAGAAGCTGATGCGCAGACCCATCTGCACGATGCGGGATCCGGTGCCGCCGGTGCCCTGGTTCGAAATCAGGCCGGCGAGCGTGCCGGTGACTCGCCCGAAGTTGGTGCTGCCCACCTGCGTGTTGGGCTGGCCGAAGGCCGGAGTGTTGGTGAAGTTGAAGGTCTCGAAGCGAAACTCGCCCTTCCAGCGCTCGGTGAATGAGAACTTGCGGAAGACGCCGAAATCGAGATTGCCCAAGCCCGGTCCGTCCACGTTGTTGTAGCCCATGTTGCCGAAGTGCAGACCGCCCACGTTTGGTTGCGCAAAGGCCGAGGTGTCGAACCACAGATCACTGCCGCTGGGACCGGCGATGCCGTGCAGGATTTTCATGGGCCCGACCTGGTCCGGGGTCAGGGTCAGACCAGGCGTGTTCGCGGCCACGGTGGTGGTGAAAGTCATCGGGCGGCCGGTCATCAAGGTCAGAACGCCGTTCAATTGCCAATCGCCTAGAACCCATCGTCCAAAGCCGCTGCGCAGCCAGGGCTTGTTGGGCCCAAAGGGCAGCTCGTAGACGTAGCTTTGAACAAACGTGTGGGTGCGGTCGAAGTCCAGGCGGCGGTAGTTGCGGCGCTGGTTGATGTAGTCGTTCAGGCCCTGAATCTCGGCGCTGTACCCCATGGCCTTGCCCCAGGTGTAGGCGGTGGTCATCTGGAAGCCGCCGCTGAAGCGCCGATCGAACTTCACCTGCAGACTGTTGTAGTTGTTGCTGAAGCCGGCGTAGCGATAGTTGACGTCCACGTTGCGGTTGTAGCGGACGAAGAGCGGACGCCCGGCCGCGCCACCGTTGAAGATCTGCCCGGCGTTCAGATTGTAAGTCACCGGCGCGCGCACCGTGTGGTTGGCCACGTAAGCGGTTTCCAGCGTGAACTGCCAGGGAAGCTGCCGCTGGATCGCGATATTCCAGGCCTCCACGTACCCTTCCTTGTAGTCCAGCGGGATCACGTTGTAGGCGCCGGTGAGCGCCGACGCGTCGATAATCCCGTTGGAGGGAATCACGGCGGGTGTCGGCGCCGGGAATCCGCCGGCCATCGAGCCGAACACTCCCGGCGAGATCACTACGCCGCCGTTCGCCTGCTGGGTGTTGTAGGTGTTGCCCTGCTTGACCGGGAAGTTGTCCCAGCCGTACTTGTTGTCAGGGAAGGGGATGTAACTGAGGCCAAAACCGGCGCGGATCACCGTCTTGCTGTTCAAACGATAGGCCAGACCGGCACGGGGCGCGAAATTCTTGAAGTTGCTCTTGCGGCCCATGTTCAGCGGGTTGTTCCCATAACCGGCCACCACCAGCGTGTTGTTGGCGGCGTCGAAGTTTGAGAAGCCGCCCTTCAATCGCGGCGTGGCCGGCGGGTAGAAATCATGCCGCAGGCCGAGGTCCAAAGTCAGTTTGGGAGTCACCTGCCACTTGTCCTGCACATATGTAAAGAGCATCCACACGCGCTGCGTGGGGAACTCAATGGCCAGGTCGCGCCGGACCTGCCGGGGCCGGTCCAACAGGAAGCTGGCCATCGGGTTGGCCTGGGTATTCACGGCCTGCCCACTGATGGAGGTTTGGTTGCTTCCGAACAGGAACTCGCCGCGCGGGCCGCCGTTGTCCTGGGTCTGCAGCAGCTCGTCGCGGATCCGCCGCCAGTCCACCCCGAACTTGATGGTGTGGTTGCGCAGCACCTTGGTCCAGTTGTTGACCAGGTTGAAGTTGGTTTCCGCGCGGTTCCAGGGCAGGCTCGCGCCATACCCGACCGTCGGATTGGACTGCCCGTCAATGGTGATCTGGGTGAGGCCGCTGGACCAATCGTCCAGATTGACGCCGGGGATGCCAACGGTATCGGAGGCCTTCGTCCCGTAGTCCAGGTTGCGGGCCAAGTTGGCGTAGCGGCTGAGGCCGAAGCGAGCGTCGGTCAGCAGCGTGGGCGAGAATAAGTGGGTGTAGTTGAGGGCCGCGCTTTGGGTGCGATTGGTCCCCGTTGCGGTAAAGCCTTTGCCGCCGCCGCCGGCGATGCCGAACCGGCCAGGATCGGTGACCACAGGCCGCTGGAAGCTGTAGCGCACCGAGAAGCGATCCTTGTCGGTCATCTGGTGATCGACCTTGACGTCGAATGTATCCGCGTCCTTGGTGCGGACCGTGGACCCTGCATAGTTATTCGTGATTCCAGTTCCGAGGTTGGGGAGCGGAACCAAGGCCAAGATCCGTTTGGCGATGGGACTGATGCGGGCGTCGGGGATCACGTTGTTGTTGAAGCGGACTTTCCCAGCCCCGGTGATCGGATCGCCGGTCGCCGGGTCGTAGATGACCTGGCTGATGGCGCTGAAGTCACCACGCCGAAAAGCATCCGTCGGAACCGTGATCACGTAGGAGTCGCCGCGGCGATCCCACAGTCTGGAGTAGTCGCCGAAGAAAAAAGTCTTATTCTTGCGGATCGGGCCACCGATGGTGAACCCAAGATTGTTGTATGTCGTCACCGGCTTGGTGGGCGAAAACGTCTCGCGCGCCTTCAGCCGGCTGACTTGGTTGTACCAATAGACCATGCCGTGCAGGTCGTTGGTGCCGGACTTGAGGATGATGTTGGTCACGGCGCCGCCGGCGCGCCCCAGCTCCGCTTCGTAATTGCTTGTGCTCACGTCCACGGTCTCGACCGCTTCCGCCGGCGGGATCAGCACGGTCAGCAGGCCGGTGCGATGGTTGTTGTCCACGCCTTCAAGCTGCACGTTGTTGGCCTCGCGCGACAATCCGTTGGCCTGCGTGGTCAGCGAACCCTGGGAGTTGAAGAACTCCGAGTGCGGCTGGAACGACCGCGTCGTCCCGGGCACCAGGTTCAGCAAGCTCTGGACATTCCGGTTATAGGCCAGAGGCATATTGGCGATGGTCGCGGATTCCAGCTTGCGGCCGGTGTCCGAACGGTCGGTCTGCAGCATGGCCGCCTCAGCGGTGACCGAAACACTCTCGCTCAACGCCCCGGGAGTCAGTTCCAGGTCGGCGCGGACGGTGGTGTTCACCAGGACGTCCAAGCCGTCCTTCACCGCTTTCCGAAATCCTTCCCGCTCCACGGTCACCCGATAGCGGCCGGGCTCCAATTGCGGGAACGAATAGAATCCGCTGGCATTGGTTTCCGCAGAACGGCTGATCGAGGTGTCCACCGCCGTGATCATCACCTTGGCTCCTGGCACCACGGCGCCCGACGAATCGGTGACCGTACCCAAGACGCTGCCGGTAACTGCCTGACCGGCGCACAGGGACGCGCAGAGCGCGAAAGCTACGAATACACAAACTCTCGTTGATCTCATACCCCACTCCCTCCTCAAGAAAGCTAGACTTACCGCCAGTCTAAGCCAACCGGAAACAGTGTCAAGGGCTTTCTGAAAACGTTTCCAGAGTTATACTTTCGCTGTGATCCGCCTTCTTCTTTGTGTCCTTTGTGCCTGGGTGGTGAATCTCACCGCCCAGCCTCGCAAGGCGGACTTCGCCAACCCGCCTGCCGCCTTCCGTCCCATGCCCTTCTGGTCGTGGAACGCAACCCTCGACGACGCCGAGTTGCGGCGGCAGATCCAACAGTTCCAGGCGGCCGGCTACGGCGGATACTTCATGCATTCCCGCGTGGGCCTGGAAACCCGCTACCTGTCCGACGAATGGTTCCGCAAGATCCGCGTCTCCCTGGAAGAAGGCAAGCGGCTGGGCCTAGAATCATGGCTCTACGACGAGGACAAGTGGCCCAGCGGATTTGCCGGCGGATTCGCCACCTTCCAGCAGCCTGAGTTTGCGGCGATGGGCATGGGCTACAAGCAGATCACCAAGGAGCAGACGGAAGCCGCGGCCAAGGATCCCGCGACACTGGGAATCTACGAGGACGCCGATCAGAAGTTCCTGTGGTTCTATACCCGCCCGTATCAGAAAACCAATTGGTTCAACGGCGAAGCCTATCTCGACGTGCTGAATCCACGGGCGGTGGCGCGATTCCTGCACCTCACCTTCGACGAAGGCTACACCAAGCACTTTGGCAAGGAGTTCGGACCGGCCATGCCCGGCGTGTTCACCGACGAGCCCAACTACCAGGCTGGACGCGGACGAGACGGCACGCAGTTCCCCTGGACGCCGCAATTCGCGCAAATCTTCACCCGCAAACGCGGCTATGACCTGATCGAGAAACTGCCCTGGCTGGTCCGTCCGCTACAGGGCTACCGTCAAGTCCGCTACGACTTCTGGCGCACCGCCGCTGAACAGTTTGAAGAAGCGTTCAGCAAGCCTTACGGGGAGTTGGCCGCGAAGCTGGGGCTCAAGCTCACCGGACACTACCTCGCCGAAGACACCCTGCGCGCCCAGACCGCGGTCACCGGCAGCGCCATGCTGCATTACTTGCATATGCAGGTCCCGGGCATTGACCATCTGCGCCGCAACGTGGAAGATCCCCTGACGCTGAAGCAGGCGTCGAGCGTCGCCCACCAGTTCGGGCGGCAGCGGGTGCTCACCGAGATCTACGGCGTTAGCGGACACAGCGCCAGCTTCGCGGACCTAAAATGGATCGCCGACTTCCATTTCGCTCTGGGCGTCAACTTCCTGGTCCCCCACTTGACGCTGTACTCGATGACCGGCGATCGCAAGCGCGACTACCCGCCCACATTCAGCGATCATCAGCCGTATTGGGGCGATTTGAAGTATCTGAACGACTATCTGGCGCGCGCCGCCTGGTTCGTCTCCCAAGGCAAGCCGGTGAAAGACATCCTCCTGCTCAGCGCGCTGGGGAGCGCCTGGGCCGAGTATCCCGACCCGAAGATCGATGAAAAGTACATTGGGGTGCTCCGAAACCTGCTCGGGCTGCATCAGGATTTTGACATCGGCGACGAACTGATCCTGGCTCGCCATGGCGACGCCGGTAATGGACGGTTGCGAGTGGGATCAGGCGGCAACTACTCGATGGTGATTGTACCGCCTGCCTACCGCTGGGAGGAAAGCACGCTGGATTTGCTCGACACCATGATCACTACGGGCGGGCGCGTGCTCTTCATCGGACAGCAGCCGCTGAGCATCCAGCGCCTGCTGCTGCGGACGGGAGTGGCTCGAGTCGGCGAAGAGAAGGAAGATCTGGCGCGCGCCCTGAGCCTGCTGGGCAGCCGTGACCTGTCCATCACCACCGAAGGCCGCGAGAATCCGGAAATCTACTACCAGCAGCGCGTGGACGGAACGCGGCATCTCTATTTCGTGGCCAACACCGACCGCGAGCGCGGCTACCGCGTCAGCATTCACAGCAATGTGCATGGCGGAACCGAGGAGTGGAACCTGGCGACCGGCCAGGTTCGCCCCATCCAGTCTTTGATTCGCGATATTCCGCCTGCGGGCAGCCTGGCCTTCGTTATTGATACAGCGTTGCCGCCTTCGATCACCAATACCCCGCCCGCGCCATCTGCCCTCCAGCCTCCAGCCCCCAGCCCCCAGTCGTTCCCCTTCCGCCGCCTGCAGCCGAACTCGTTATTGCTGGACCGCTGCCGCTACTCCATCAACGACGCGCCGCTTTCTGATCCGACACCGGTGTGGAAAGTGCGGCAGGCGGCGTTCCGCGCCGCGGGTCTCGAAGCGTTTGCCGGACTGCAGCCCTGGGCGCTCGAATGGAAGGGCATCCGCCCCTCCGGATCCGCGCGAGTCAGAATGCAGTTCGAGTTCACCTCCGATCTCGAGAATCGGAAGGCTTGGCTGGTCGTGGAAAAAGGCGGAAACTTCGCTATCACCGTCAACGGTGAAAAAGCGGCCGCGCCCGATGGCTGGCACTGGGACCGCGGCTTCACTCGCTTCCCCTTGAATCTGCGGACCGGCAAGAATGTGGTCGAGCTGGCCGGCGACTACCGGCCGGGCGTCGAGATCGAGGACATCTTTGTGATCGGCGACTTTGCCACACGCAAGATTTCCGACCGCGAATACGCGCTGGCCGCCGAGCCGCCCACGCTGGCCGCCGGCGACTGGACCGCCCAGGGATATCACTTCTACGCCGGAAACATGGCCTACAAGGTGGATGTAAGTTTTCGCCGGGGCGAACAGGTTCGCCTCCGCTTGAAAGACCCCGCCGCCACCGCCGTGCGCGTGGAGGTGAACGGCAAGCCCGCAGGTGTCCTGGGTTGGCAGCCCTGGGAACTGGATATCACTTCGGCGCTGCGCAACGGTCAGAACAGCGTCGAGGTGATCGTGCTCGGCAGTCTGGAAAACTCCTTCGGCCCGGTGCACAACGACACCTACCGCACCCAAGGCAACAACTGGTGGTTCGGCCCGCAATCCTTCACCGACGAGAAGCGCTGGACGGATTCGTATCACCACACGCCGTATGGACTGTTAGGCGGAGTCGACGTGTTGCGCACAGTCCGGCAGTGATCGGTGTTTATAGGTGTTCATCCGTGGTTACGAAGTCCACCGCGGCGATCGCTTCACAAATCTCTCGCGCCCGCGCCAGCACCGGCTGGTGGTCAGGGTGCTTGGCGTAGACTTCCAGCGCGTCGCGTCCGGCGAACGTCGAGATCAGTGCGACATGGTACGACCGCGGCGTGCCCAGGATGTCTTCCCCAACCTCGGAGGAGACGATTTCGGGAATCTTGCCCGGCAACCCGCGCAACAGAGCCAGGAAAGCCTGACGCTCGGCGGGCGCGACGTCGGCCTTGAACTTGAAGAACACCACGTGACGGAGCATATCCGCTGATTATACTTTGCGCTCCACCAGACGATGGCTGGCCGAAGCGTCCAGGTCCAGTCCGTAGACCTTCTTCAAGTCGTCCACGCGCTTCAGCGTCTCGGGACTGAAAGTCGGCTTGCCGTCAAAGGCGTGGAGCACGATGCCCTCCAGCAGGTCGCCGAGGGTGATGTCCAGGTATTCGGCCAGCCCTTTGAGCACTTTGACGATGCGTTTCTCCATGCGCACTCCGGTCTGGATGCGCTGGACGGGAATGGCCGGGGTGCGCGGAAAGCGCGGAGCAACAGGGGTCTTCTTGGTTGTCATGGTACATATGTACCATGGTAGTTCCGA
>CAYPHP010000147.1:0-8168 GCA_964410045.1 uncultured Acidobacteriota bacterium
GGGCCAGTCCACGGGCGGCCGCGTGGTGCAGGTCATTGCCGGCAAGCAGCCCGGCCGCGTCGCCGCCGCCATCGTCGAGGATGTCGGCCCCGAGCGTCCCAAGGAAGTCTCCGACCGCCGCAACAAGCTTCCCGTGCGCGCATTGCTCAACCTGAAACTGCGCGGCGTGATTATTGAGGACGCCCACACCTTGTTCGAAAGCGTCACCGGGAAGATCCGGACCACTGCGCTGCCGCCCAGTTGGCTGGTCTTCTCGGAGGGCTTTTCCGCTTTGGACCGCAAGGTGCGGCTCAAGCAGGCCTTTGATTTCGTCCTGGCGTTGGTGGCGGCCGTTCTGGCGCTGCCTTTCGCCCTGATTATTCCGATCCTGATCAAACTGGATTCCGCCGGGCCGGCCCTCTTCCGCCAGGAACGTGTCGGGTATCGCGGAAAAGTTTTCAAGGTGATGAAGTTCCGTACCATGCGCAAGGACGCTGAAGCCTTGGCGGGTCCGCAATGGGCGACCGAGGACGACCCCAGGATCACCCGGGTCGGCGGTTTCCTGCGCAAGTCGCGGATCGACGAGTTGCCACAGATCTGGAACATTCTCCGCGGCGACATGAGTTGGGTCGGGCCGAGGCCGGAGCGCCCTCACTTCGTCGCCATGTTGACCGAACAGCTCAACTACTACGCGGAACGCCACTCGGTCCGGCCGGGTCTGACCGGCTGGGCTCAGATCCGCTACCACTACGGTTCCACCGTCGAGGATGCCCTCGAGAAGCTCCAGTTCGACCTGTTCTACATCAAGAACCTATCCTTTGCTCTGGACCTGGCGATTCTGTTCGAGACCGGGAAGATCGTGCTCTTCGGCCGCGGGAGATAGTACTCCAGAAACAAATTGTTGGAAGATTCCTAGCCGCGCCGGCCCCAACCTTGCAAAACTCTGCACACTAGGGCACAATGGGTAGTTGGAGGCTAAGTCAGCTTCCCTCTAACCAAATGATTCTAAATCCATATTTGGCCAGTTTCGAACCCCGCCTCCTGTGGTCACCTGATTGCTATATTAAGGCATGGAACCGCTTCCGGTACTACCGGGAAAGGACTGATTCATAGCAATGCCGCCAACCGCAACCCCTCCGAGTGTCAGCAAGCCGTCCCTTAACGAGAGTCTCGAGCAGTTCGGACCGTACGAGATTCTGAGCACGTTGAAGCGCCGGTTTTACTGGCTGCTGATCTGCACGGCCGTCTGCATGGGCATCACGACCGTCACCGTCTGGAAATGGCCCGACGAATACAAGGCGGACACCCTGATCCTGGTGGACCCGCAAAAGGTCCCCGAGCGCTACGTGACGGCCACAGTCAGCATGGACGTTGGAGGCCGTCTGAGCACCATCAACCAGCAGTTGATGAGCAGCACCCGCCTGCAGCGAGTGATCGAGACCTACAACCTGTACACCCAGCTCAAGGGACGCAAGACCCAGGAAGAGATCATCGAGCAGATGCGCAAGGACATCAAGGTGGAGATCGTCAAGAGCTTCGATCAGGGTGGGCGCAACCTGGGCGCGTTCCGGATCACATACCAGGGCCGAAATCCTGGCGTGGTGGCGCAGGTCTGCAACCAACTGGCATCCCTATTCATCGAGGAGAACCTGCGCGTCCGTGAAGCGCAGGCGGAAGGCACTTCTGAGTTCATCGACACGCGGCTGGAACTGGCCAAGAAACAGCTCGACGATCAGGAAGCCCGGCTGCGCGACCAGAAGATGAAGTACATGGGGCAGCTACCCGAGCAGGCCCAGTCGAATCTCGCGGCTCTGAACCAACTGCAGATCCAGTTGCAGGCGGAAATCGAGGCCATGGGCCGTGCGCGCCAAAGCGAGATGATGTTGAACTCGCAAATCAACCAGGCCGTCCAGGCCCGCAATCAGGCCCGCGACTTGTCCGCCGGCGGCGAGGGACCCACCGTGGGCGTGGCCGCGGTGCCGACTTCGGACGTCTTGAACCGCTTGAGGCAGCAACGCGCTCAGGCCGAAAGCAACTTGCAACAGCTCCAATTGCGCTATTCGGATACCTATCCGGAAGTGAAACGGGCCAGCGCGATGCTGGCTTCGATCACCGCCCAGATCGAGCAGGAGGAGCGGCGCCTGGCAGCAGCCCCGCCGCCGGCGGCTCTGCCGGCCCCCGAGAGGAAGGCCGAAGGCATGACCGCCGATCCCAGGGACCCGGTGGCGATGCAGCGGAACCAACTGCAACTGTTGCGCATGGAAATGGAGAACCGCCAGCGGCGGGCCGACAGCCTTACCGCGCAGATCCGCAATCTGCAGGGTAGGCTCGACAATACCCCGGTGCGTGAGCTAGAGATGTCCCTGATCGTCCGCGACGTCGGACTACTCCGGGCCAACTATCAGTCGTTGCTGGAGAAGAAGCAGTCGGCGGACATGGCCGCGGATATGGAACGGCGCCAGAAGAGTGAGCGCTTCTCGGTCCTGGACACCGCCCGCGTGCCGGAAAAGCCTTTCCGTCCCAATCGTCCGGCGATGTTCGGCTTGGGTCTGGCCCTCGGCTTGGGCATGGGACTGGGCATGGTCTTCGTGACTGAACTCCGGGACAACTCCATCAAGAAGGAAGACGAACTGGCCCGCTTCGGTCTGCGGGTGTTGGGCCGCATTCCCCTGGTCGTGACGGCCGAGGAAATCGTGCTGCAACGCCGCAAGAAGATCCGCAACTGGGCGCTGGGATCGGTAGCCACACTCACGGTGACGCTGGTGGGCAGCGGAGCGGCCTACCTGCTTCTGCGCGTCGCCTTCGTTCTCTAGTCCGGCTGAGAGGAGCCGGCAGAAGCCATGTACGAGAGCTTTTTTCGCCTGAGCGAGAACCCTTTCCGGTTAACCCCGGATCCGCGGTTTCTCTATTTCACGCCCCGGCACAAGGAGGCGCTCTCGGCGTTGGTTTACGGAGTACTGGCTCACAAGGGATTCCTCGTCGTCACCGGGGACGCCGGCACGGGGAAGACCACCCTCATTCACACCGTCCTGGCCATGCTCGCGGAGCGCAAAGTTTCTTGCGCCTTCATTTTCCATCCGTTGCTGGAGCCTGTGGACTTCCTGGAGCAGGTGCTCTTGGATCTCGGGTTGACGCCGCCCAACCGCCAGAAGGGCGACATGCTGCGGGTGCTGCATCAATTCCTGCTCAAGCGGCACCAGGAGCGCTCCACCGTTGCCTTGATCATTGATGAGGCCCACAAGCTTTCTCCGGCGCTGCTGGAGGAAGTCCGCCTCTTCTCCAACCTGGAGACCTCCACCGACAAGCTGCTGCAAATCGTGCTGGCCGGCCAAGGCGAACTCGACGAACTGTTCCGCCAAGAGGACCTGCGCCAGTTGAAACAGCGGATCAGCATTCGCACCCGGCTGGGCGCCTTCAGCCTGGCGCAAACGATGGAATACCTGCAGCACCGCCTGGGAATCTGCGGACGAAACGCCGCCGAACTGTTCCCGCCGGAAACGCTGACTCTGCTTTACCACCTCAGCCGCGGCATTCCCCGGCTGGTGAACAGCATTTGCGACAACTGCCTGTTGCTGGCGTTCGCCAACCAATCGCAGATGGTTTCGAAGTCGATGATGCTGGAAGTGGCCGCGGATCTGGACCTCAGCGCGGAGGCCGGCACCGCCGTGCTGCAAGAGATGGTGGCGTCCGCCTCGCTCGAAGAGTCCGCCGTGCGGTCGTTGTCGGGAATGAGTTCCGGCGAGCGGCCGGTGCCGGTTCCGGCCCCGGTGTCGAGCGACGGTTCGTCGGCGGCGCCGGTGCGTCCGGCTGCCGCTCCCATTCCGACGAACTTTAAGACCCTGGAGTCGTATTCCGAGCGGCGCGGGACCCTGGGCATCATCTCCAAGTGGGCCGACCGTTTTCGATAGAAGTTGCGCCGGCGGAGGCCGGAAGAAACTATGAGCAAGATTTTCGAAGCCTTACAACGAGCCCAACAGCAGACGGGCCAACCCGAGACTCCAGTAGTTCCGTTGCCAGGGGTAGTGGAGCCACCACCTGTGAGATTCGCTCCTCCTGCGGCCGCGCCCCCCAGCCCGCTCCCCGAGACGACGGCGGACGCGTCTCGCTTGGCGATGGAGCAGGGGATGAGCGCGCCGGTGGTTGATGCGCCGTCCAAGCTGTGGGAAGAAGGCCCGTCGGTCCTGCGCTTCGCACCGCGCTCCAAGGCCGTGGTGGCCCAGAACCCGACCTCCTTGGCGGCCGAGCAATACCGCGTCCTGCGCACCAACATCATCAAGATCAGCCAGACCCAGGCGCTGAAGGTGGTGCTGGTAACCAGCCCAGGCCCTGGAGACGGCAAGACCACTTCCGCAGTGAACCTGGCGCTCAGCTTTGCCCAGAAGCCGAACTCTCGCGTCCTGCTGATCGAGGCGGACTTGCGCAAGCCGGCCGTGGGAGCGCTGGTTTCCATCGAACCGGGCCCGGGACTCTCCGAGTACCTGACCGGCGATGCCAGTCTGGAGCAGGTGATTCGCCCGACCACGTTCGCCAACTTCAGTCTGTTGTCCGCCGGCAAGCCGGTGCGCATGCCCGCCGACCTGCTGCACAGCCCGCGCTGGGATTCCCTAATGGAAGCGGCGCGCGCCCACTTTGACTGGGTGGTGCTCGATGGCCCGCCGACCAATCCGGTCGCCGACTATGAGCTGCTCACCCCGTTTTGCGACGGCGTGATCCTGGTGGTCCGGCCGTTCCATACGCAACGCGACCTGCTGCATTTGACCAACGAGGCCCTTCAAGGACGCAAGGTCCTCGGAGTTGTGGTCAACGGCTCGATGCACTTCGATCGTTATGGAAGCGCTTATGGCTACGGATACGGCTACGGCCCGGACAACGAGGCTGAAACCCGCTCCAAGAAGAAAAAGGCGAAGGGCCCGGCAAAGGCGACCGCGAAGAGTTCCTAGGGGACGATCGTTATGTACGTAAACCTGAAGATCTGCCTGTGGCAATCGGGACTGCGGCAAAACCGGCTGGCGCAAGCCCTGCAAATGGACGAAGCGCTGCTCAGCCGCATCATCAATGGGTACCGGCAACCGACGCCGGAACAGCGGACCCGCATCGCCGAAATCCTTCGTCGCGACGAGACCTGGTTGTTCGCACACGACGCGCAGTCCGTGCCCGCACCTGCCGATCCGGGCAAAGACTCCGGCGGCTCTTCGTCCGCCGAGCCGGTGGCGGCCGTCGCCGGCGACGGCCGCGAGGAGGCCTTGAGTTCCGGTGATCACTCCCGGGCATGAGCACTGAACTGACCTCGGCGTTGATCTGGATATTTTGGATTTCCTCCGGTTTGATTCTCTATTCCTACTGCTTCTATCCTCTGCTGCTGATGGTGGTGGCCGGCTGGCGCAAGGACCACCAACCGTCCGCCCCGAGCGGCTGGCAGCCTTCGGTGTCTCTGTGTTTTTCCGCGTACAACGAAGAGGCAGTGATCGCCCAGAAGATGCGCAACTGCGCCGGGCTGGATTATCCCGCCGATCGCCTGGAGATCCTGGTGGGCTGCGACGGCTGTGCCGACCGGACCGCGGAACTGGCTCGCGCCGGCGGTCCTTCCAACGCCCGGATCTTCGACTATCGCGAGCGTTCGGGCAAGCTCAAGGTCCTGAACCGTCTGTTCGAGGAAGCGCGCGGTGAAATCATCGTTTTGACCGATGCCTCCACCATGCTGCAAGAGGACGCCGTGCGTTCCCTGGTTCGGCACTTCGCAGATCCGGAGGTAGGCTGCGTCTCGGGAGAAATGCGGCTCAGCGCCCAGGGCGGCCGCCCGCGTACGGAGAGCTTGCACTGGCGGTACGAGGTGTTCTTGAAGGGCTTCGAGAGCCGGCTGAATGCCCTGGTGGGCGCGAGCGGCTGCGTCTACGCGATCCGCCGCTCCCACTTCTCTCCCCTGCCCGCCAATGCCATCAACGAGGACTTCCTGATTCCCATGTTCATCCGCGCCGGCGGGCACCGCGTGGTCTACGACCGGGATGCCGTGGGCGTGGAGGAAGAAGCTCCGATGCAGCAGAACTTCCGCCGCCATGTCCGCATCGGCGCCGGGAACTGGCACGCGTTGCGCATGACCGCCCGCTTGCTGAGTCCCACCGCCGGCTGGATCGCGCTCTCCTATTGGTCGCACAAAGTCCTTCGGTGGCTAATCCCGTTCCTGATTCCAGTGAGCGTGGTTTCGGCGCTCCTGTTGGCGCTCGATGGGCGTCCGTTTTACGGAGTCTGTACGGCTCTGGCCGCCGCACTGTTTTTCCTGGCACTGGTCGGTCACCGGATTGAAACCGGACCGGACCATCGTCATGGCCGCGCCGTCTTCAGCGTCCCCTACTACTTCTTCTCGATGAACCTGGCCTTGTTGTTTGGTTTTGCGCGGTTCCTCACCGGCCGTCAAACCGCGACTTGGGATCGGGGCGGGCACGCCAAGGAACGCTCATGAATCGGTCCGGCGCACCCTGCTTTATCTACCACGGCTTCTATCAGCAGCCGTCCGAGTTGGCGGATGTGCCGGCTTCGGAGATGCGCTACTACCTTTCTGCGGCGCAGTTCGAGCGCCATCTGGACTACCTGGCTGAACACGGCTTTCAAGCCATTTCGGTGGCCGACTACATCTCCGCGCCGGACGTGGCCCCGGAAGGCGCCGAAGACAAGCGCGTGATTCTGACCTTTGATGACGGGCACATTTCGAACTACACCTTGGCTTGGCCGATGCTGCAGGCCCGCGGCTTCCGAGGCACCTTCTTCATCGTGGCCGACTGGGTCGGCCGGCCGGACCGGATGAGTCGCGAACAGTTGGCGGACCTGGTTCGCAGCGGCATGTCGGTGGGATCCCACGGGCTGACTCACGCTTTGTTGGGGACTTTGTCGGTCCAAGATCTGGATGTGGAGTTGGTGCGCTCCCGTGAATTGCTCGAGCAGATGCTGGGCTTACCCGTCCGCCACATCGCGTTCCCGGGCGGCGTGTACAACGGCTTGGTCCTCGAGCGGGCCCAGCATGCGGGCTACGACTGCGTCTGCACTTCGGTGCCAGGGTTGGCCACCTCGCGGCATGTGGTCAACCGCTTTTCCATAACCAACGTCACGAACCTGGGCGTCATTTCCGCGTTGGCCAACCGTGAACGGGGTCACCTGCTCAAGAGAAAAGTGGTCTATGAAGTGATTCGAGGCGTGAAGGGGATTATCGGCTCGAACGCCTACGAAAAGCTTTGCGCGACGCTGTTGGGAACTGCGGTCCCGCGGGACCGTGCTGGGGTTTAGGTCTGTAAAGACGCTCGTAAGATGTAGTGGCTAATATGGCCGGAAGGGGTCCTAGTGTTTCAGACTCAATTGGCTCTTTTGAAGTCCTCGTGGGTGGCACAACCCGACAAGCCGGACGAAACTCCGGAGTCGACCCTTCGGGCGCTCTTTTGGACGGCGTCCGGAACACCCAAATCCGCTCGCCTGGCTCACAACGCGGAGTTGCCGGAACTCAACGAGTCCGCCCGGGCGGCGCTGCTGTCCCTTGTTGAACGGCGACGTTCGGGAGTTCCGCTGGCGCATCTCACTGGCCGGCAGCACTTCATGGGCCTGGAAATGTTGGCCGGTCCTGAAGCGCTGATCCCGCGCGTGGAAACCGAGATCCTCGGCCGTGGGGCTCTGGAGTTGGCCACCCAACTGGCCTCCGAGCGGGGGGCCCTGACCAAGCTCGACATCTGCTGCGGATCGGGCAACGTGGCTCTCGGCGTCGCCGCACAGGAGGCGCGCTGCCGGGTCTTCGGCTCGGATCTCTCGGAGGAAGCCGTCGGGTTGGCCCGCCAGAATGCCCGCCACCTGGGCCTGGAGGCGAAAGCTGAGTTCCGCTCGGGCGACTTGTTCGCTCCGTTCCATGATCCCGAATTCCTGGGCCAAGTGGACCTGGTCACCTGCAATCCACCCTACATCTCCACGGCCAAAGTCCGGACCATGCATGAGGAGATCTCCAATTTTGAGCCCCGCATGGCCTTCGACGGCGGGTTCATGGGGGTGAGCGTTCTGATGCGTTTGATCTCCGAGGCGCCGAAGTTCCTGAAGAAAGACTCCTACCTCTGTTTCGAAGTCGGACTGGGACAGGGTAAAGGCATGATCAAGATGCTGGAACGGGCGGAGGTTTACCGCGACGTCCGGACCCTGCTGGACGAGGCCGGCCAGGTGCG
>CAYPHP010000148.1:0-8146 GCA_964410045.1 uncultured Acidobacteriota bacterium
TGGGATCCCATCACCATGGTCTCGCAGATGGGCTATGCGGCGCGGTTGATTCTGTTGAGCCTCTTCTCGATGGCGTGCTGGGTCTGCTGGTGCGCTGTCGCAAAACGCGATGCTCAGCGTCTCCGGACCCGCGTCCGCTATCTGCGGGCGACCGGCCAGACCGCACCCTTGATCGGATTCCTGGGCACCGCCGTCGGAGCGATGAACGCCCTGATCGGAGTGACCCGCCAGGCGTCTCCGGACTGGCATCGCTTGAGCAGCGGGCTGTCCGAGTCGCTGGTGACCGCGGCCATCGGCATCCTGGTGGGCGTGGCGGCACACTGGACCGCGGCGGTGATGAACGGAGACCAGGACCAGACGGTCCACTCCGTGCATCACTAGGTGATGCACTCCGTTGCATCGTGTGCTACAATCAGCTGATGAAGCCGATCACTCTGCGTAACCTGCCGCCGGAGGTGGCCCGTTTCGTCCGCAAGAAAGCCGCAGCGGACAAGACCAGTCTGAACAAGGCGGTCGCGGCGCTCCTTGAGGAGCAGCTTGGTCTGAAGGCAAAACCGGAGAAGAAGCGCGACCTGAGTTGGCTGGTGGGAAGCTGGAGCAAGGAAGAGGCGGATGCATTTGACCGATCCCTAGCCGAGCAAAGGCAGATAGATCCTGAGATATGGCGCTAAAGCGCCTGATGATCGACACGTCTGCTTACTCCGCCCTCACTCGCGGACATGCGGAGATTGCCTGGACCATTCAGACCGCCGAAGAGGTTTACGTCAGTCCCGTAGTTCTCGGGGAGTTGTACAGTGGTTTCCGCGGCGGCGACCGTCTCTCCGTGAACCAACAGGCTCTGCGCAAATTCCTGGCGACTCCGGGAGTCGTGGTCGCTCAAATCGGCACGGAAACGGCGCTCTTCTATGCTGAGATCTGCGGTTACCTGAAGGAAACCGGCAGTCCGATCCCGACCAACGACATGTGGATCGCCGCAGGCGCCATGGAGCATGGCTTGCGCGTGATCACCACCGACGCCCACTTCCGGCGCGTTCGTCAAGTGATTGTGGACTGCTACCCTGTAGCCTAAACTTCCTCCCCAAACTTCTTCGCCAGCGCCTTCAAATATCCCTTGATCGTCGCCGACTGATCCATCATCTTGCTGATGGCCCGGAAGATCACGTTGTAGACCTCGCCGTTCTCGGTAATGGTGACGGTGCATCCGCCGTCGACCGCGGCGATTTCGTACGTCCAGGTCCCGCCGAAGGGCAGGCTGGGGTCGGCGATCCTGCGCACCAGGCGGCGCGGCGGAGTTTGCTCCAGCGTCTCCAGGGTGATCGTGTTGCCGTTCTTCTCCCGCCAGACCTGATGGCCGTTCTGATCCGGCAGGCGCTCGACGCTTTTCAGGTCCGTGCGCCACGCGGCCTGACCGGCGAAGTCGGAGATCGCCGCCCACACCGCTTCCGGCTTTTGCTTCAAGCGAATGCTCACGGTGGCGGTGTGACCTTTCGGGAGCAGGGAACCGATGATCGCCACCAGCGCTATCAATCCTGCCAGACAACCCAGAATCAGCAGTACCCACTTCATGACGCCTCCTTACTCTTCCCAGATGCGCTGCGGCTGTGCATCTCTTCCTGCGCCGCGCGAGCCAGCAGCGCCAGCCCCGCGAGCCCTGCCTGCAATTCCTCCGGAGACAGTCGCGCCAGCATCGCTTCGACGCGCTCCGGCTCGAGCACCGACGACGCGTCCTTCACCCGCACGCCGGCCGCGGTCAGGCGGAGTTGAACACGGCGCCCGTCGCGCGGATCGCGGGCGCGCTTCACGTAGCCGTTCCGCGCCAGGCGGTTTACCGCGATGCACATGGTCGACGCGGTCACGCCCATGTGCATGGCCAGCTCCAGCAGCCCGGTCGCCTCCACTTCGTCCAAATGATCGAGAATGCTGGCCTGATGCGCGCTCAGCAGCCGCTGCGTTTCCGGGTCACGGCGATGGCGCTGATGGCAGGCAAAGAAGATCCGCGGGTAGAGGTCCATCACCTGCTGGGCAGGGTCTTCGATCATCGAGGGCGAGCATGGCATATATAATTTGATTTGTCAAATCAAATTACATGCTCGTGTCGCGATCTGCGCCATCTGCGGAATCTGCGGACCTCCCGCGTTCGAGTATCCTCATAACTGCGTTAAGAACCGCCTTCCCCTGCCGTCATGTGATTGTCGGTACAGCGCTGGAAGGAGAACAGGGTGGCCACAGCGATCATGGAGCAGGTCCAACAGATCTCCTCGGAAGAGATGGAACGGATCTTCCGGGAACATCACGGCCTGGTGTTTCGAGCAGCCTACCGGGTCACGGGGAATGCCAGCGACGCCGAGGACGTGCTTCAATCCGTCTTCCTGCGTTTGTGGCGGCGTGATCCGGAGTCGCTAGCGGTCGAAAAGCTGGCGGGTTACCTGCATCGCGCGGCGGTGAACGCGGCCCTGGACGTGGTGCAGTCGCGGCAAGAGCGCGGCAAGGTGGCGCTCGACGACCTGACGCCGAAACTTCTGGCCGACAAGATGCCGGGTCCGGAACGCGAGCATGCCAGCACCGAAATCCGCGATTGGCTGCGCCGCGCGGTGGGCCGGCTCAGTCCGCAGGCCGCGGAGATCTTTGCCTTGCGATTCTTTGAAGGGCTGGACAACCCCGAGATCGCCGAGGCCGTGGGAACCACCACCGCCAGCGTAGCCGTCACGTTGAGCCGTTCCCGCGAGCGCATTCAGAAAGAGTTTTCATCCTTTTGGAGCAAGAAGGCAGGGAGGACGCAATCATGAACTCCGAACACTTTGATCATCCCGAGCTGGACAAGGCCGCAGAGCAGATTCGCCAGGACGCCATCGAACCGGCGGCGGTTGAAAAAGCCGCGCAGCGGGTCTGGTCGCGGATCGCGGCGACCGGCGCCCACGCTCCGGTGGCGCAAACCATTCACGGATGCAAGGACTATCAGGACCTGATCCCCGCATACCTGGCCGGCTCGCTGACCCCGGCGAGGAAACTGCTGCTGGAGGACCACACCCACGAGTGCGTGACGTGCCGCAAGGCGCTCGATCGCGCCCGCCAAGGCAAGGTCGTGGAATTCCCCAGCGGCGGCGCCTCGCAGTGGGCGGTGCGGCCGTCATTCCCCTGGGCCATGGCGGCAGGCTTGTCGATTTGCCTGGGTCTGGCTTCCTGGATGGTTTACCGCGTGATCGGTCCCGGATCGGTGGGCAGCCGCGCGGTGGTGGAAGCGGCCGAAGGCGTGCTCTACCGTGTCTCGGGCAATTCCACGCAGGCTCTGGTGCAAGGACAGGAACTGCCGGCCGGCGAGCAGATCCGTTCGGCCAAGGAATCGGGCGCCATGATCCGCCTTCGCGACGGCTCGCAAGTGGAGTTGCGCGAGCGGTCCGGCTTCCACGTGACGGAATCGGGCAACGACCTGACGTTGCACTTGCAGTACGGCGCGGTGCTGATCCAGGCGGCTAAGCGCCGCGTGGGCCACTTGTTCGTGCAGACCCGCGACGTGAAGGTGGCGGTCACCGGCACGGTCTTCGGCGTGGACGCCGGGCTGAAGGGCTCGCGCGTATCCGTAGTCGAGGGCGAAGTGCACGTGACTCACGGCGAGTTGGAGAAGGTGTTGCACGCCGGCGATCAATTCGCCAGCGCCGTCACGATGACTCCGGTTTCCGTGGCCCAGGACATCGCCTGGAGCCGCAACCGCGAAGAGCACATGAAGCTGCTGGAGGAGTTCGCCAAGCTGAACCGCAGTCTGGTGGAGGAAGTGCATCTGCCGGATCTGCGTTACTCCAGCCGCCTGGTGGATTTGCTGCCGGCGGAGACGGCGCTGTATGCCAGCATCCCGAACCTCTCGACGGCCATCGGGCAAGCCCAGGAAGTGATCCGCCGCAAAGTGCAGGAAAGCCCGGAACTGAGCCGGTGGTGGGCGGAGAAGGCGGAAGGCGGCCGGGGTACGGCGCGTTTCGACGAGATGATGACCCGGCTGCGCGCCGCGAACGAGTACTTGGGCGACGAGATCGTCTTCACGGCAGCCATGGGCGCCAACGGAAACATGCAGCATCCGGTGTTTCTGGCGCACCTGAAGAAAGCAGGCTTCCGGGAGTTCTTGCAGAGTGAGTGGAGCCGGACGGCGGGAACGGGGACGGAAGGGCTGCACATCGTCAGCAGCGCGGCCGAGGCCGCGGCTCTACCGCGCAACGGCGCGGTCTTCCTGGTGCGTCCGGACATGATGGTGTTCGCGTCGGACGGCGTGGCGCTGGCGCGCACGGCCGCGATCCTCGAAGGGCCGGGCGCCGGACGCTTCCCCGGTTCACCGTTCTACGCGCGGATTCAAGAAGCTTATCGCGGCGGCGCCGGCCTGCTGGTGGCCGCCGACCTGGAACGCATCACCGCCAGCCAATCGGCTGATTCGCGTCGCCGGACGCCTCCGGGGCTCGGCAACCTGAAGTACCTGGTTGTTGAGCAGAAGGAAATCGCCGGCCGCAGCAACACCGCCGCGGTGCTGAGTTTCCGCGGTCCGCGGACCGGCGTAGCTTCCTGGCTGGCTCGTCCCGCAGCCATCGGCTCGCTCGAGTTCGTTTCTCCGGAAGCAGGCTTCGCCGCCGGTTTCGTGGTCAAAGAGCCCAAGGCTGCCCTGGAAGAGCTGTTCACCTGGATGGCTGCCAACAACTCCGGCTTCACCACGCATCTCGCCATGGTGGAGGGAGTGCTGGGTCTGAGCATCCTGAACGATCTCGCCGGTCCATTGGGCGGCGAGTTCAGCGTGGCTCTCGATGGCCCGGCGCTGCCGGTGCCTTCCTGGAAGGTGGTGGCCGAGGTCTACGACCCCGGGCGCTTGCAGCAATCCTTCGAGAAAGTGATCGCCGCTTACAACACCATGGCGACGTCCAAGGGCACGCCCACCGTGACGTTCAGCCAGGAGCAGGCCGGTGGACGGACGTACTACAAGCTGGTAATTCCGCAAGCCGCGCCGTGGAACGAAGTGGATTGGGTCTTTGCCGACGGCTACCTGCTGGCCGCGCCCAGCCGCACGCTGCTGGATCGCGCCATTCAGTACCGGGCCACTGGCTACACGCTGGTCCGGTCACAAGCCTACCAAGCCATGCTGCCGGCAGACCGCTTCGCCAACTTCTCGGGCATGGTCTATCAGAACCTGGCCACCGGGATCGCCCCGATCCTGGAAACGATGGGCGCTTCCAAGGGCCCGGCCGGCACACCGCTGCGGAGCATGTTGACGGAGTTGAAAGCAACCCTGGTTACGGTGTACGGTGAGGAGGACAAGATTACCGTGGCCAGCCAGGGCAGTTTGTTTGGACTGAGCTTCGCCAACCTCATCCAGATGGGCCTGACCGACATGCTGGGCCGCAATCGGGAGGGAACAAGGACCCCGGTGCCTTCGTCTAAGTAGCGGAAGGACAACTTGAGCCTTGCAGGGGCGGGGCCCAGACCCCGCCCCTCGCATTCTATGAGCGCCACCATCGAACTCGACAACCTGGAAGTCCGGCTGGCCGGGCGGGTGATCCTGAACCGCTTGTGCGCGGAGTTTACCGGACGCTCCATCGGGCTGCTGGGCCCCAACGGAGCGGGAAAGTCCACGCTGCTGAACACGCTGATGGGCTTCTACCCGCCGTCCTCGGGCACGGCGCGGATCTTCGGCCACGACATCCGCACCCAGGCACGGAAGGTCCGCGAGATCATCGGCTACATGCCGGAGAGCGATTCGTTCATCGCCAATCTCACGGGGATCCGCTTTGTGCGGCTGATGGCGGAGCTGGCCGGCCTTCCACCGGAGCAGGCCATGGAGCGTGCCCATGAAGCGTTCTTCTACGTCGGGCTCGGCGAAGCGCGCTACCGCGCGGTCGGAACGTTCTCGCAGGGCATGAAGCAGATGGTCAAGCTGGCCCAGGCCATCGTGCATGGGCCTAAGCTCCTGTTTCTGGATGAGCCCACCAACGCGCTGGACCCGCCGGCCCGGCAGCGCATGATCGAGATCATCAAGGAAATCCGCGACAACACCGATCTGATCCTGGTGATCTCCTCGCACCTGCTCCGTGACGTCGAGGAGTGCTGCGACCAGGTGCTGATCCTGAAGGATGGCAAGGTGGCCGCCTTCTGCAACCTGGAGGAAGAGCGCCGGGCGAATCGGAAGTTCCTGGAGATGGAGGTTCGCAACGGCGACGATGCCTTTGTGGAAGCTATCCGCGGCCTGGGCTGCGAAACGGCTTTCAGCGGCAACGGACACGGCAGCGGGCGCATAAAGCTGGTGCTGCCCGACGGCGTGGAGATCCGCCAGATCTATCAACTGGCCGACGACCGCCAGGTGCAGATCCGCCGCTTCCACCACAAACGCGATTCTCTGGAAGACATTTTCCTGAAGGCTATGGAGGCGCCCGGTGGCCGTCTATAAGCGCACCTACCGTCCTTACGCCGGCCCGCTGACCGTGCACTGGTCGCGCTTCCTGGTGATCCCGCGCTACACCTTCGAAGAGCTGCGCAAGTCGCGCGCGCTCATCCTGCTGTTCATCGCCGGCTGCGTCGCGCCGCTATTCTTCGCCGGGGCCATCTACCTGAAGCACAACCTCAGCCTGGTGTCGATGCTGAAGATCCAATCCCAGGACTTCATCACGGTGAATGCGCGCTTCTTCTACAACCTGCTGCAGAGCCAGAGCGCGTTGGGCTTTTTCCTGGCCGCCTTCATCGGACCCGGGCTGATCTCGCCGGATCTGACCAACAGCGCGCTGCCGTTGTACCTGGCCCGCCCGTTTTCCCGCGCCGAGTACATCCTCGGCAAGTTCTCGGTGCTGGCCATCGTCTTCTCGCTGCTCACCTGGGTGCCGGCACTGCTGCTGTTTGGTTTGGAAGCCTACTTTGAAGGCGCCGGCTGGGCCTTCGACAATCTGCGGATCGTCGGGGCCATCGTGGCCGCCTCGGTGCTCTGGATCATGGTGGTCTCGCTGCTGGCGCTGGCGCTCTCGGCTTGGGTCAAGTGGAAGCCGGCCGCTGCTGGCCTATTGTTTGGAGTCTTCTTCGTGGCCGCCGGTTTCGGCGGGGCCATCAACGGCGTGCTGCGGACGTCATGGGGCCATCTGCTGAACATCAGCCATCTGATGGGGGCGGCCTGGCAGTCTCTGTTCGGCTTGACCGATGTCCGCCGCAGCGGCGGTCCATTCCAAGCGATACGCGGCGCGGAGAACATCCCGTTGTGGTGCGTGTGGGCGATGCTGTTCGCCATCTGCGGATTTTGCCTGTGGATGCTCACCAAGAAGGTCCGTGGCGCGGAGGTGGTACGGTGAGCGCTACACCGAATCCAGCCGGCATCGTTTTCGACAACGTCTCCCGTTTCTACGGCGAGGTGTTGGGAATCAACAAGGTGAACCTGACGATCCCGCCCGGCGTCACCAGCCTGGTCGGTCCGAATGGCTCCGGCAAGACCACGCTGATGAATCTGATGACCGGGTTGATCCGTCCAACGCGGGGATCGATCACTGTCCTGGGCATTCCCACCGACCGGCCCGACAAGCTCTTCGGCAAAGTCGGCTACTGCACGCAAGTGGACGCTTTCCCGCGCGGCTTGACCGGCTTCCAGTTTCTGAGCGGATTCCTGGCGGTGCATGGGCACAGCGTGTCACGGTCGCGCGAACTGGCCGGGCAGTCATTGGAGCGCGTTGGTTTGGCCGACGCCGCTCACCGGCCCGTCCTGGGCTACAGCAAGGGCATGCGCCAGCGCATCAAGCTGGCTCTGGCTACGGCGCACGAGCCCGACGTCCTGGTTCTCGACGAGCCGCTCAACGGTCTTGATCCCATGGCTCGCTCCGAAACCATTGCCTTGTTCCGGCAGTGGGGTGAGCAGGGCCGCTACGTCATCGTCTCCAGCCACATCCTTCATGAAGTGGATCGCATCTCCGATCAGGTGATCCTGCTGAGCTACGGCTACGTCGTGGCCGAGGGTCAGATCCAGGGAGTGCGCAGCGAAGTGAAGGAGCAACCCATCCAGATCCTGATCCGTTGCGACCGTCCTTCGGAACTGGCGTCGCGTCTGTTCACGCAGGACAGCCTGGTGGAAGCGCGGGTACATGAAGACGGGCGCGGCCTGCTGGTCCGCACCCGCCACAGCGTGCTGGTGCTCACCGATGCACGCCTG
>CAYPHP010000149.1:0-8120 GCA_964410045.1 uncultured Acidobacteriota bacterium
GTCGTCTTCGCGGCCAGCGCGCCACGACGCGGCTATGCATTCCGCCACGCGCAGTGAACTCGCCGGTGACCATGGCCGACACCGGCCGGCAGGCCCGGCAAAAGTCGTCCAGAATCCGGTTCACCGCGTTTTCGTAGAAGATCCCCAGGTTGCGGTAGGCCAGCAGGTACATCTTCAGGGACTTCAATTCCACGCACCAACGTCCCGGCAGATACTGGATGGTCATGGTCCCGCAATCCGGCAGACCCGTTTTGGGGCACACCGAACTGTACTCCGGGTAGACAATCGTGATCTCGTAGCCCCGGTACTGATTAGGAAACAGTTCGAGGGGGGGCAGGGGAGTCCGAATTCCGGACCGGGCGTGCTCATCGGTGTATCCAGGCATGATGATGGAGTATATCGCCATGTCTAGAATGGGAGAACCTGTAACGTTCTGAGACAGTTGAAGGGTAACCCTTCCGTCCTGGGCAGGGCCGTAACTATAGGCATGACAATCAGTTGCGTCCATCCCGGCAAATGGCAAGGCTCTTGCCTATGAATAAGGTTGGAGGTCAGGGGCATGAAGTCAGGATCGGTTAGAACTTTCGCAATCATCACCGGAGTCGCGATCATCAGCCTGCTTGCCGGGACTCAATTGAACGAGGTCGTCCGTACAGGCTCGCAGGCTGAAGCCAGGGAGAGCAGCTTTGCCGCGGTGCAGGCAACCTGGCGAGTGGTCGAACTCCTGCGCACGGACTTGCAGCGCGCCGGCTACTACGAGACGGCCGGTACGGTGCCGGGGTTGAACGTCAAAATGAGCCACTCTTCCCCGCTCAACGTGAAGGTGGCCAGCGATGTGCTGGTCTTTCACTCCGCTGATGGGAAAGAAGTGATTGTGTATCGCTTCGTCAATGGACAACTTTTCCGGAGCGACGGGAAGAAGTCCAAGATCGTCCTGGATCGAATCGCCGACTTCGGTTTCCGGCGGGCGCTCGACGGCGAGATGATCAACGTGAACTTCTCGGTGGGTGTCGCTCCGGAGTACGACGTGTCGTCCAGCGTGCTCTGCTTCACCGGACGTTTCCGAAAGGCCGAGGAAAGCTAGAGCAACTCTAGGCCCGAATGCCCAGCCAGCGAGAGAGACCGTCGGCGGGCATGTCGGGGACCAGGAAAGTTTGCGGCCGTCCCAAGCGAATCGCAGCCAATTCGGCGGCGCGATAGCCGCTGCGGACGGCCGCCTCCATTGTGGCCGGCCAGGCATTTTGCACCCAGTCGCCGGCCCGCCAGCAATTCGACCAGCCAGTCTCATGGGGCGGCCGGCGCGAATCCGCGCCGGCAGCCGCCGAGTAGGTCGCGCGCACTTCCTTAATCACTGCCGACTTCACCAACTGCGCCTCCCGCACTTCGGGAAAGAACTCGCCTAGTTCGCGCACCGCGGTGTCGATGATCTCCTGACGTCCGGTCGAAACCAATCCGCGCGAGGCGCTCACCACGCACTGCACGTAGTTGGGATCGCCGGGCTTGTGGAAAGCCCACTGGATCGTCCGTCCCAACAAGGCGGTGAAGGGCCGCGCCAGGACCGGGCGGTCGAACCACAGATGGATGCCGGTGATGGGCGAGTGCTCCAGGTCCACGCGCAACTCGGAGCGCAATTCGCCGAGGACCTCGAAGGGCGCCGCCAGCACGTATGCAGAGGCCTGCCAGTCTCGCCCGTCGGCGGTGCGCACGGCGGTCACGGTGCCGCCGCCGTCATCGATCCCGGTCACGTTGGCCCGCTGATGCACGGTCACGTTGGGCAACGGACTTCCGTAGAGTTCTCCAAGCGACGTGGCCGGCAGGCCTACGCGATACGCTCGCCAGGACGCCGCAAAGCTCTTCCAGAAGACCATCAAGCCGTGCCAGGCCGAGACGCGCTCCAGATCTTCGTTCAGCGCGCTGGTCAGGACCACGCGCCAGAAGCCGTCAATCGCTTGCTGGGTTTGGCCATGGCTCTGCAGCCATGCCAGCATGGTTTGCCGGTCGAGCGTGTCTGGTTGCTCCCGCCGGAGATCGCCGATCATCGACAGCATCCCGCGGGCGATGGCCCAGCGATCACTCCAGCCGAAGGCATGGAAGCTGAATAACGAAGGAGCCAGGTGAAACGGAGCGGGCAGCAGCGTCGCGGCGACCACTGATTCACGCGCGTCGGGTGTGCGGAAGGCGATACTGCCGTGGAAACGAATCTTGGCGGCCACGCCCAGGCGGCGGTAGAAGTCCATCAGGTTGGTGCAGCAACCCAGCAGCACGTGCTGGCAGTTGTCGATAGTCTCATCCGCGCCGGGAACTTCCCACGATGTGGCCCGTCCGCCAAGCAGCGGCCGGCGCTCCAATAGCTCGACGGAAAAGCCCGCAGACCCGAGCGCCGCGGCAGCGGCCAGCCCGGCGAGTCCTCCGCCGACGACCAGGACGTCGGTCTTGCTCATGGGAATACCGCTCGCGAATTCGATGAGCCGCGACCGTCAGGGAGCGGTTGCAGGGAAGTCGTAAGCATCAGAACGGCGCCGGCAGGGGGGCGCCAGTCAAACGGGACCACAACCCGCGGGTCAGGATCTGGAACTTCTGCATGTCGCTGAGTTCGGCGCGACGCTGCAAAACGCGCAGCGGCGCTTCCTCGATGCGCTTGAGGATGCTGGCGTAGAGGGCCATCATCGCCCAAAGCGCCGGGCGGCTGTCCGCCGAGACCAGGTCCAGCAGCGGCAGCGCTTTGCGGTAGTATTCCCAGGCTCGCTGGCACTCGTAGAGGATCAGCTCGCGCAACTCCTCGCCCACCTTGCTCAGCGCCAACTCACTGGCCGAGCAGCCGAAGCGTTCGAGGTCTTCTTCGGGCAGATAGGTGCGTCCGGACTGGGCGTCTTCCCTTAGGTCTCGAAGAATGTTGGTGAGCTGAAAAGCGATGCCGCAGGACTCTGCCAGTTGGCTGGCCTGCTCCTCCCGCTCCGCGGGGAAGCCGAAGATGCGGATGGAGGTCAGCCCCACCACGCCGGCCACCCGATAGCAGTAGTGGTAAAGGTCGTGGAAGGTCCGGTACCGGGCGCCGGTAAGATCCATCTCCGCGCCGCGCAGCAGCTCGAAGAACAACTCGGCGGGGATGGAAAAGCGGCGTAGCGTATCGTGAAAGGCCGGCAAGACGGCACTGCTTCCATAGTCGCCTTCGATGGCCCGCTCCAGGCGGCTGCGCCACTCCACCAGCCGAGCCAAGCGGTCAACACCAGCATCAGATATGTCGTCTGAGTGCCGCATGAAGGCGTAAATGGCGCAAAAGGCGCGCCGCTTATCACTCGGCAGCACGCGGAAAGCGTAATAGAAATTGCGGGCCTGCTCGCGGGCGACGTGCGCGCAGTAGGCGTAGGATTCCGCCAGGCCCGTGGAGCCGGACAGCGCGACCTGGGCGGCGCTCATGACGCGGCTCCTGATGGCGCCAGGCGCCGGAAAGCCGCCGACGCCAGCAACCGCAGCTTGCGGAACTTGCTGATCGAGGGGCGCGCGGCCAGCACGTTGTAGCCCTGCTCCTCGATCACGTTCAGGATCTCCAGGCCGCCCCGGCGAAACAACTCGATGTCCGCGGACAACTCGCGATCCACCATTCCAGTCAGCGCCGCGCCGCCGTGGAACAACTCCCGCGCCCGATCCACTTCGAAGCGCATCAGCTCGCGGAACTCCGGCGTGAAACGACGGGCGGCGATCTGCTCCTCGCTCACCCCGAAGCGCTTCAGGTCCTCGACCGGCAGGTAGACGCGATCCTTGGCGTAGTCCACGATCACATCCTGCCAGAAATTGGCTAATTGCAGCGCCGTACACGTGAGGTCGGAAAGCCGGCAGCGCTCGGCATCGTTGTATCCGCACAACTGCAGCACGATGCGCCCAACCGGATTGGCCGAGTAGCGGCAGTAGTCCAGCAAGTCCTGGTAGTTCGGGTAGCGGGTTACGCGCTGATCCTGGACGAAAGCCCTGAGCAAGTCGCGGAACGGCTCCAGCGGCACTTCGCGGCGGCGGGCCGTTTCGGCCAGCGCGACGAATACGGGATGACGCGTGCGGCCCTGATAACACTCCACAAGCTGCTGCTCCCAGGCCGCCAGCAGCCGCAACGAACGCTCGCGGTCGCCGGTCTCGTCGGCCAGATCGTCGGACCACCGGCAATAAGCGTAGACGTTATGGAAGTCCTGATGCAGCCGCTTGGGCAGGAAGAACGTGGCTACGTGGAAGTTCTCATAGTGCGAGCGGGCCAGGTCGCGCGTGTAAGCCTCCGCTTCCGTGGCCGTCATCGCCGGAGGCGAATCCACCCATTCGAGTGGGAGAGGGACTGCGCTCACGGAATGATCGCCGTCTTGAGATCGCCGCCGCCGTTGCGATTCTCCAAGTGCCGGAAGACTTCCGGAAGCTCGGCCAGCGTGGCTTCGGCGGTCACCAGGTCGGCGGCGGAAACGTCGCCGGAGGCGATTGTGTCGAGCGCCCGCCGGATGTAATACGGCGTGTGGTGGAAGCTGGCCTTCAAGGTGATCTCGGAGTAGTGCAGCAGCGTGGTATCAAACTGCACTTTGGATCCGCTGGGACAGCCACCGAAGAAATTTACCGTGCCGCCCTTGCGGACAAAACCGGAGGCCCACTCCCAGGTCACCGGAGAGCCCACCGCTTCGATGGCCACATCCATGCCGTTTCCGCCGGGCGACATGGAGCGGACCGCGGCCACCACGTCGGAAACAGCGGTCACATCGAGCACATCGTCGGCGCCCATGCGCAAAGCCGTATCGAGCTGATTCCGCCGCCGTCCCAAAGCCAGCACGCGCGCGCCGCGGATCTTGGCCAGGCGCACGAACATCTGCCCGATCGGCCCCAGGCCGACGATCACCACGTGATCCCGGCGATGGACGTTGCTTTCCTCCAGGCCGCGCAGGACGCAGGCCAGCGGCTCCACCAGCGCCGCGTCGCGGAACGAGAGATGCTTGGGAATCTCCAGCAGGTTCTTGCGGACAATCCGGCCGGGGATGCGGATGTACTCGGCGTAGGCTCCGTTGTTGAAGAGCAGACCCTCGCAAAGGTTCTCTAGATCCTTGTGGCAGAAGTTGCATTCGCCGCAGGGGGCGGAGTTGGAGGCCACCACGCGCTGTCCCACGCGGAACTGGTCCACGTTGTCGCCGACCTCGGCAACCACTCCGGCCAGTTCGTGGCCGAACACCGCCGGAGGCTTGATCATCCGGGCGTGGAATCCCTGCCGCCAGACCTTCAGGTCGGTGCCGCAGGTCAGGGCTACATTGACCTTCACCAGCACTTCGTCGGGCGCGGGGCGGGGAATATCCACCTGCTCCACGCGAATGTCCTGCTTGCCGTAGAGCACTGCCGCCGTCATTCGACTGCTCAATTCGATTTCCTCTCTTTACGCGACTAACTAACCGTCACCATAATCTTGAGCGAATCCGGCCGCGGCCGCGTGGCCAGTCCGATCGCTTCCTCGATCCGCTCCAGGGGAAAGCGGTGTGTAATCATGCGGGCCAGCGGCAACTCGCCGCTGAAAACCAGTCGCGCCGATTCATCCTGCAAGTCCACGTCGGCGCTGTAGCTGCCCAGGATGGTCTTCTCATCCATGCACACGGCCGCTGCGTTCACGTTCAGAACGTCCTTGCGCGATGTCTGTGCGAACAACAAGACGCGTCCGCCGTGGCGCACCGCGTCGAGCGCTTCCGGGACCAGCGCCGGGTTGGGAGCGGCCACCAGTACCGCGTCAACTCCGCGCCCTTCCGTGAGCGGCTGCACGGCTTCGGCAACCTTCACGCGCGTGGGGTTCAGCGGCACATCGGCGCCCAGTGCGGTAGCGATTTGCAGGCGTTCCTCCAGTGGGTCGGAAACCACCACGCGGCATCCCGCACGCTTGGCCAGCAGCATCAGCAGCAGACCGATGGGACCTTGCCCTTGCACCAGCACCGTCTCACCGGCGGTCAACGCGGCCCGGTAGATCGCTTTCAAGCAAGTGTTCACCGGCTCGACGAAGCTGGCCACTTCAAAGCTCACACCGTCAGGAATGCGCACGACGCCGCGACGCACGATCCAATCCATCACCCGGGCGTATTGCGCGTAGCCGCCGCCGGCCGGCTCGAATCCCGCGGTAACCCCGACCTTCTTGTAAGTGGGACACTGCGCGAAGACGCGCGCGCGGCAGTAGTAGCAATTGCGGCACGGGATGTGGTGGAAGACCACCACGCGATCGCCCACGCGGAAATCGCTCACGCCCTCGCCGACGGCGGCGACCACGCCGGCCGTCTCGTGACCGTAGATGCGCGGCGGGGCCAACAGGTCGCCGGTGATCTTCTTGACGTCGGTGATGCACACGCCACAGACGGCCACGCGCACCAGCAACTCTCCCGGTCCGATTGGCGGCACGGGGACCGCTTCCACCGCCAGCCGTCCGCCGCCGCGATAGACCGCGGCCTGCATCATGCCGTTGGCAGGCGAGCCAAGTTGTGCGGAACTATTCATGGCGGGCGCTCCACCGCTCGAGAAAATCCCCGAGGTACAAAGCCAAGGCGCGAGACGCCTTCTTGGAAGCGTACCAAAGAAGCCGCATTTCCGCCACACCTCCGGGCGTCCGCAGCGCTCCCAGCACGGCGGCTCCGGTTCGCAATCGGCCTTCGCGGTCACGATAACGATCCCAGTCCAGAAGCAAGTGGCTATCCGGGCCATCAGTGATAGCGCGCACGGCGGCAAACGGCAGACCGTGCCGGGCCGCGATTTGGGCGATTGCGGCCGACTCCATATCCACAGCGATGGCTCCGGTCTGGGCAGCCAGGCGAGCGCGCTCATCCGGCGTCTTGACCATACCAGTGGCGTCGACGATACGTCCGCGAGCCGCTGGAGGTAAGCACGCGCTCAGGCGCGAATCGGCAGTATCGACCACAATGGTTCCCGGCAAAGCTGGCGCGACCAGGCCGCCGGCGTATCCCGCCGAAATCAGCGCGCTCAGGCGTTGCGACGCGACCAGCTTTTCCGCGCCGCGCGTCGCGGCGTCCGCGCCCATCCCGGCGGCGATGATTCGACAGCCCGCGGGCTTTTGCCTTCTGAAGGCTGCGAGTTCACGAGGCAGAGCTGAGATGATGCCGACCATGGATCAGTGAGGCAATTCAAAGTAGCGAACGGCCCGCTCCAACGCTTCCTCGACGTTGCCGGGCTGGTAGCCGAGTTCGCGCTGGGCTTTGTCCGAGGCGATGAACATTTTGTGGCGAGCCAGCTTGACGCCTTCGAGCGGCGCGCGGGGCTCGCGACCCGTCACGCGGGCCACGCCCTCTTCGACCAGGGCCGCAGCGTAGGCCACGATCCAGGGGATCCGCAGGCGCGGCGGGCGGCGTCCGGAAATGCGGCCCAGCACCTGCAGAATCTCGCGAAACTCCATGTTGCGATCCCCCAACAGATAGCGCTCGCCGATCCGGCCGCGTTCGGCCGCGGCCAGATGTCCCGCGGCGACGGCGCGGACGTCGACCAGGTTCAGTCCCGTATCCAGGTACGCCGGCATCTGGCCGTGCAGAAAGTCCAGAATGATCTTGCCGGTTGGTGTGGGCTTCCAGTCGCCTTCGCCGACCGGCGCCGTCGGATTCACAATCACGATGGGTACGCCGCGCCGGGCGCGCTCCAATGCCGCCTGCTCGGCCTGGAACTTCGACCGCTTGTAGTGACCGGTCATGTCGTCGAGGCTGACCGGCGTATCTTCGTTGGCTGGTCCGCCATCCGCGGGCCAGCCCATGCAGCCCACCGTGCTGGTGTAAACGATGCGCTTCACTCCAGCCTCCGCGGCCGCGTCCAGCAGGTTAGCTGTACCCTCGACGTTGACCGCGTACATCACCTGCGGATTCGGCACCCACAGGCGGTAATCGGCGGCTACGTGAAAGACAGTCTCGCAGCCGGCGACGGCGAAGCGCAAGGCGGCTGGATCACGCAGATCGCCGTAGCAGCGCTCCACTTTCAACCCGTGCAAGGACTCCGTGATGGACGTGTTGCGCAGCAGGACGCGCACCGCCGCTCCGGCCGCGACCAGCGCCCGGGCCACATGCGCGCCGACGAAGCCGCTTGCTCCGGTGACTAGAACCGGTCTCATAAATCACACGAGAGGGCGGGGACGG
>CAYPHP010000150.1:0-8113 GCA_964410045.1 uncultured Acidobacteriota bacterium
TGCTTGGCGTCAGCTTGCACCAGCAACGTCCCCGGCTGCCCCCGGACCGGCCGGTCGAACTGCTGCTCGATACCGCCCAAGCCGTTCTCGTCAAGGCCTACGTAACCCAGTAGATGGGCCGCCAGTTCGCCCTTAGGGTAGTAACGCTTGCTCTCCTTCTGCAGATAGACGCCTCTCAGGTTCAGCGCGCGGACCCTGGCAGCCTCCTCCGGCTCCACCTTGCGCTTGATCCATACGAACTGGCGTCCGGCACGCAGGCGGGCACGCAGGGCGTCCTCGTCCAGCTTCAGGACCTTGGACAGCAATCCCAGGGTGTTGTCGGGCTCGGGCATTTCGCCAGGGGCGACGAACACACTGTCCACCTGGACGCTCATCGCCAGTTCATGGAAGTTGCGGTCGTAGAGTACGCCCCGGCGGGGGGAGATTTCGATGGTCCGCTGCTGCTGGCGCTGGGCGCGCTGCACATACTTGCCGTAATCGAGGATCTGCAGGTTGACCAGGCGGAAGGCGATCGCCGCAACCCAGAGAAGCGCCAGCGCCGCCAGGATAATGAGGCGGCGGGCCGGGAAAGCCTGCTTGGAAGACACCTCCTGCATGGCTAGGCCGCTTCCGGAAGGTCAAAAGTCAAAATGCAAAAGTCAAAAGTGCTCCGGTCCGGAGTCTTTTGACCTTTGACCTTTGACTTTTGACTTTTGACTTTCATTGCTGCTTATCTCTGTGTGGGCATCCGGAACCGTGCCGCCGCCACCACTGCTTCGCCTTCCACCGCCGGCAGGACCGGCTCCAGACGCACCACTTGCCCTTCGGTCGTCGGTTGCAGACCCAGATTCTGGCGGGCGTAGGCGTCAATGCGATCGGGCCGCTGGAGACGCGCTTCTTCGAGCTGTAACTTGCTGTTGGCTTCCACCAGGGTGTCGCGCCTGGACTTCAGCTCGGCGACGGTGTACCCGTTCTGGATCAGGGCGAAGCGCTCCAGGGTATAGGCCAGACCCAGGCCGAAGAGCAGCACGCCGGCCAGCAACCAGGTCATCAGCTCGCGCCGCTCGTGCGGATCGGCCACGCGCACCACCCGGGAGTTGTCGATGTTCTTCACGTAATAGATCTCGCCCGCGCCCGCCGGACGGCGGGACGTGGAGCGGCGGGAGGGCCGGTGGTATATACGACGCGGCATGGGGGCGGCAGCCATGAGTTCAGATCCTTTCCGCACAACGCAGGCGGGCGCTCCGCGCCCGGGGGTTTCGGGATACTTCTTCGTCCGAGGGACGGACCACGTGCTTGGTCAACACCCGGCACGTGCCCTCCGCTTTCCAGCGGCGGAAGGCGTTCTTTACCGCGCGGTCCTCGAGAGAGTGGAAGCTGATGATGACGATGCGCCCCGCCGGCGCCAGGCACGCGGGGGCCTGCTGGAGGAGCGCCTCCAGCTCGCAGATTTCGTTGTTCACGTAGATCCGCAGAGCCTGAAAGGTGCGCGTGGCCGGGTGAATCCGCTCATGATGCGTTGTCCGGGCGGCGGACGCTACCACACCGGCCAGTTGCCTGGCAGTGCGCAACGGCCGCGCCCGGACGATCGCATTGGCGATTCTCCTCGACCTCCTTTCCTCTGCGTATTGGTAAAGCACATCAGCAAGCTCGCGCTCGCCAAGGTGGTTTACGACCTGCGCGGCGGTGACCGTTTGCTGTTGGTCCATGCGCATGTCTAAGTCTCCTTCCGCCGCAAAACTGAAGCCGCGTTGGGCGTCGTCCAGTTGCATCTGCGACAGTCCCAGGTCGGCCAGAATTCCATTCACGCTTGCAATCCCCTCGCCCCGCAGCGTCTCGCTCAGCCCGCTGAACGCCGCCCGGCGCACCGTGGCGCGGGAGCCGAAGCGCTCCAACCGGCGGCGCGTCAACTCGACCGCTGCCGGGTCGCGATCCAGCGCCAGCAGGCGCCCCGAGGCAAGCCGTTCCGCGATCGCCTCAGAATGCCCCCCTCCGCCTGCCGTGCAGTCCACATAAAGACCTTCCGGTTGTACCGCCAACCACTCAACGCATTCTTGAACGAGAACGGAAGCATGGGTCGAGCCAGAGGACATGTCACCGTTTCAGATCCCCCATTCGGCGATCTTCTGCAACTGCTCCGGAGTGAACTCCTGATCCGCAAACGCCTGCGCCTGTTCTGAACGCATCACTTCGAGATAAGAGGTCATGCCCACCACATCCACGTCGCCCAGCAGGCCGGCCTTCTCCCGCAGGACCTGCGGCAGCAGAATGCGGCCCTGACCGTCGATCTCCGCTTCGTTGCCGTAGCGGTTGACCTTGAACTTCAGCAGGGCCTTGGTGGGGTCGAACGAGGAATCCTTGAACCTTTCCTCGATCTTGTGCCATTCGTCGAGAGGATAGATCCGGGCGCTCTTTCCATCGAAGCTGGTGACAAAGAAGGCCGAGACGGATTCGTCTTCCAGGACCTTCTTGTACTGGGCCGGGATCTTCAACCGGCCTTTCTCGTCCACCCGGGTTTGCGAGTTGCCACGAAACATGAAGGCTCTGAGATGAGGAAGTCAGCCAGAATCGATTCCGGCTATAATAAGGAGCGGAAGGGAGTGGACAACCCGCGCCGGATGGTCCACTTCCTTCCACTTTCCTCATACTCGGGCCACAATTTACCACTTTTCAGAAGCCTGTCAAGACTTTTCTATCTCGGATCTCCATTTTTTTCAGAAGGCTGCGCGCCATAGGGGTTCGGCGGCGCGCTGACTACAATATTTGGTAGTTGCACACTTGATAACTTCGCCAAATCTTCGCCTTTTGTATTTTCGGCGTTGGTTTTTGGACTCTGCGAGCGCTATAATCTGCACCTGTAGCCCCGCCGCGACGACTGTCCCCACACAGCAGATCGGCATGACCAACGAACGTACAGGAGATGCGTATGTTTCGACGGATCTGCGTGCTGCTATTCCTGCTTGTCTTCCTTCTTCCTCCTAGAACTACCGCCGCTGGCGAGTCCGGCAAGCAACAGGTCCGGCGCGCTATGCGCAACCTACCACTGAGCTTTGAGCGAAACAGAGGGCAGCTTCCGCCGTCGGCTGAGTTCCGTGCCCAGGGTGGGGGCTTCACGTTGCTGCTCAACCGGCAAGGTGCAAATCTGCAGATGGGTCATTCGGCAACGCTGCAGATGAAGGTTGCCGGCGCACGACCGGGGCCGGAGGCCGAAGCTCTGGACCAACTTCCCGGCGTCAGCAATTACCTGATCGGCAACGACTCCTCTCGCTGGCGTGCCGGTGTCGCCCACTACAGCAGGGTACGTTACCGGGAGGTTTATCCCGGCGTGGATCTGCTCTACTACGGCAACCAACATCAACTGGAATACGACTTCGTGGTTGCTCCAGGCGCGAACCCGCGGGTGATCCGCCTGCAGTTCGATGGCGCTCGTCAGATGGTCCTGGAGCGTGGCGGCGATCTGGCGTTGCGCACTGCGGCTGGCGAGATTCGCTTCCACCGCCCGATCGTCTATCAGGTGGTCAAAGGCGAGCGGCGGCCGGTGGAGGGGCGATTCGTCTCCCTGGGCAGGCGCGAGGTGGGCTTTCAGGTCGGCCCCTACGATCCAGCCTTGCGCCTGGTGATTGACCCGGTGCTCAGCTACAGCTCTTACCTAGGCTGCGACCAGGCGGACGACGCCATTGGCATCGCGTTGGATGGTTCCGGCAACATCTACCTGGCAGGCATCACGAACTCCTTGCTGTGCCCCGGAAATTTTCCGATTCCCGTCATCCAGCAGGTCTATGGCGGCGGAACCAACGACGCTGTGGTCATGAAGCTGAACTCCACAGGCAGCGCCCTGCTGTACGTCACCTATCTGGGCGGCGCCGACGCCGATCAAGCGGTGAGCGTGGCGGTGGATGCACAGGGCAACGCGGTCGTGGTCGGTGGGACGCGCTCGGCGAATTTCCCAGTGGTCGCAGCGGCCCAGCCGGTTCACGGCGGAGGTGCGTGCGGAACCCCGCCTGTGCCGTGCTGGGACACGTTCGTAGCCAAGCTGAATCCGTCGGGGACCGCGCTGGTTTACTCCACCTACCTGGGCGGCGATTCCACCGACGGCGGCGATTTCGTGGCTGTGGACCCTTCCGGGAACGCTTACGTCGCCGGGATGACCACGTCCGCGAACTTCCCCGTGCGCAATGCGGTTCAGCCCACGTTCCAGGGAGTGGAAGATGGAACGGTGAGCAAACTCAGCCCGCAGGGCAGCCTGATCTACTCCACTTACCTGGGCGGCAGCGCCTATGAATTGGCCATGGGCATCGCCGTGGACTCCGCCGGCAGCGCCTACGTGGTTGGCAGTACCCTCTCCAGCAACTTCCCGACGGCTGGCCGTTCACCGCAAATGAGTGTGGCCGGCGGCCAGGATAGTTTTATCACCAAACTCAGTGCCGATGGCCAGTCGTATGTCTATTCCACGTTCCAGGGCGGCAAGCAGAACGACGGCGCGATGGCCGTGGCTCTGGATAGCGGTGGTAACGCCTACGTGCTGGGGTGGACGCGTTCCACCGATTTCCCCACGGTGAACCCTGCGCAAGCCACCCACGGGGGCGGCTCGTGCACCTCGGGGTCATCCACGGTCCCTTGCTACGACGCCTACATCACCAAGTACAATGCGGACGGATCAGAAGTCGTCTACTCGACGTTTCTCGGTGGCAGCAGCACCGACAACCCTTACGCCATCGCCGTGGACGCCTCCGGCAACGCGCACGTGGCCGGATACACTACCTCCACCAATTTCCCCATCGTGAATCCGGTGCAGTCGGTATCCGGCGGCTACATCGACGTGTTTGTCGCCAAGCTGAACGCATCCGGCACCGCTTTTCTCTATTCCACCTACCTGGGAGGCATGACCGGCGACTACGGCTACGGCATCGCCCTGACTGCCGCAGGCGACGCCTGGGTCACCGGCACTACGTACTCCTTCAACTTCCCTTTCGCCGGCAACCCCGTGCAGAGCGGCCTCTTCGGTGGAACGAAAGATGGCTTCCTGACGCAAATCCGAGACGTGAACCCCACTCCGGTTCTGAGCCTGCTCAGTCCCACGACCGCTCGGGCGGGCGGAGCGCCCCTCACCCTCACGGTGAGCGGCTCGTCGTTTACTTCCACCGCCTTGGTGCGCTGGAACGGAAGCGACCGTCCCACGACCTACGTCAGCAACAACTCGCTGAAAGCGGTCCTCAGCACCAAGGACCTGACGGCGGGAACCGCGCGGGTGACAGTGTACAACCCGGCCCCCGGCGGCGGGGTCTCCAACGGCCAGAATTTCCTGGTGACCTCTGACGGCAATCCCGCGCCGGTGCTGACTTCCATGTCTCCGGAGGGCATATTCTCCGGCGCCGCGGCATTCACTCTAACCGTCAACGGCACAGGCTTCATCTCTGGATCCCAGGTTCGCTTCGGAGGCAGCACCAAAACTACTACCTACATCAGCCCGACGCAGTTGCAGGCTGCCATCACCTCCGCCGACGTCGCCTACACTGGCACCAAAGCGGTGACGGTGGTCAATCAGTCGCCCGGCGGGGGTACGTCCAACGCTCTCACTTTCATGTGTCCCGCCGCCAGCCAAGCCTGCCCCTACACGACGGCTGAGCCCAAGATCAAGATGACCCTGCCGGCTGGGTTCTATATTGCCGAAGGCCGCAACGCGGCAGCCACGCGTGAAGGGTACTGGGGAATGGAAGTGCTGGTCTCGCAAGGAGTGCTGGCGGGAGGCTTCAACCTCGGGGGCGCGGCGCAGGAAAATGGCGGGACTCCCGCCTTTGGAGCCTTCTCTCTTCCCAGCACCCAAACCGTGCGAGTGCGAGTGGACTCCCAAGTGTTGCCCGGCAGCACGGCTCCGCTGAGCATGAGTGTGCGCTTGCTGGACAGTAACCGCCAGCAGATCGGCGGCGAGGCCACCGGTGGCAGCCTGATCCAGTTCGAACGCTCCCTGGCGGCTGGGTTCTACATCATCGAGATCAAGACCGGGTCCAACGGGCCGCGCGCCACCTTCCAGATGGGACTCACGGCCGAGTCCTTCTCCGGCGGCGTGGTAGTAGGCGGATACGTGGCCCCTGGGCTGGCCGGCTTCGGCGCGTTCTACGTCCCCGAACCGCAGGAGGTGAACATCAAGATCCTGGGGCCCAGCTACGGCTCTGGCGGCGCCAATTGCATGCGCCTGCTGCTGATGGACGCCGATCGCAACCTGCTGGCCAGCACGCCGTAGTCTCCGCTACACTGGACCCATGGCCAAGATTGACTGGAGCTACCATCGGCACGGTTGAATGACCTGCGTCAGGACGCAGGGGTTCCTTGCGAAGAAGAAGATCACCGTCACATCACAGGTAGATGCCAGGAAGTCGAGGCTGAGCAAGAAGGACGCTTTGGCTCTCGCTCGCGAGATGGACGAGATCTACGTGGCCAAGGGCAAACGCGTGACGCGCGTGGACCTGAAGGCGGACCGCCCGGATGACAATGCGCTGGCAGCATTGCTGCTCGGTCCCACCGGCAACCTCCGCGCGCCGACGTTACGCAGCGGACGCACGCTGGTCGTCGGTTTCGATGAAGCGACTTACAAGAAGGTTTTCGGCTGATCCCCGGCTAGCGTTGGCGATTCTCTAAGGAAAGGAATTGCGACTTGGAGTACCAGCCCGATCGCACTTGATCGTTACGCCAGGCGAGCAGGATCTGATCGCCAGTGACTACGACCTTGGGCAGTCCGGTTGAACGCCCCGAAGTGACGCTGGCCACCGTCACCGGCGGAAACTTGGCGCCGCTGGTCGAAACCCTACGCACGCGAACCTCCGCCTTGCCATCTGTCTTTTCGATCCAAGCGACCAAATAGTGATTGGCGTCGAACGCGGCCACCGACGGCCGGCCGAGTGGGCGACCGTCGTCGATCCGGACCGGCTCGCCAAAATCCTTGCCGCTGTTATTCGAGAACACCATTTGCATTCGGGGATTGTCTTGCGCCGCCGTCATCCATGCGATGCCCACCCCCTCCCCGATCGCGGCGGCCGACGGCCCTTCGGTCGGGCAGCCGTTGATTTCCCATCCGTCCCGGTGGAGCAGACGGGGCTGAGTCCAGGATCCATCGACCTGTCGAATCACGGAGATGTCCCGGATCTCGCCCGGCAGACGATCGCGATAGGCCACCAGCGAGCCTTTGGGCGTCGAAACCGCCGTAGTCTGGCAACAACTGCACACGCTGGGGTCGATCTCCCGATCGCTCGTCACTTTCCCGTCGGACGAAAAAGAAACGGCGCGCAGCGTCTTGCGATGCTCGCCTCCGGAAGCAGCCGCTGTGCTGTGCTCACCCGCATCGGAGGGCGGAGCCAGGTAGACCGCGCCCATCGAGCGCCCAGTGCCGACGAAACTGAGAAAGCCGGCGTAGTCTTCCTTGTTGTCCAGGCTTGCGCCAAACACTTCTTTCCATGCCGCCGCGCCCGGCGTCTTCCGCGCGACTCGAACCCCATAACCGTGGCTTCCGGCGCCCTCGCTTCGCGTAAGCCAATGAGCCATCATGGAGCCGTCGGGCAGCACCGCGAGAGACGGAAAATCCGCCCAGTTGACAAACCACTTCGGCCCGCTGGCGATTGTGCTCGGCGCCGACCAGCCCGATCCGGTCCACTGTGCGTATCTCAGGGCGTGCTCGCCGGGCGGTAGCGGATCGATCCACGAGAGGTATGCCGCGCCTTTGGCATCGGTGGTCAAGTAAGCCATGCCGCTGCCAGCCTGCGCAGGAGGATCGGACATCCGCGGTTGCGCGATGATACCGGGAGCCAGGAGGATCAGCAACGCAGCTAGGACGAGACCCAATCGAACCATTTTGAGATTCTCCCAGAGCATCATGGGGCGTGCTCCTGAAAGGATGCTACCGGCTCGCGCCGACGCCTGTCAAATGTCAATGCGGCGAGCATCTCTCGTGCGCATCAGGTCTGCATAGCAAACACTGAGAGTCGTGCTTTTCTGGCAAGATTTCTCAACGGCCGAGGAAGGATCTCAACCACCGATGAACAAGGATGAACACCGATCCAGATCATTGCCACTTGGAGTGAGATTTGGGAGCACCCCTTTTCATAACCACGGATTACGCGGATTACACGGATCCGAATATGAA
>CAYPHP010000151.1:0-8041 GCA_964410045.1 uncultured Acidobacteriota bacterium
ACTATCGCCCCAAGGCCGGCGTCCGCGTCTCTCCGCACTTCTACAACACGGACGATGAAGTGCTGGCGGTGGTGGAAGAAATCGCCCGGATCGCAGCGCCGGCGCGAGTTTCGTAGCCACGTCTACCTCTTCACCCCTTCCAGCACGCTGTAGAAAAACTGACTGGGCACGATCCGCGTCAGCTCGAAGCCCGCAGCTTCGAACAGCGCGCGGAACGCGCCGTCGGTGCGCTCGCGGCCGCCGACGTTCACCAGCATGTTGATGTCGCTGCCGGCGATGATCTGGTTCCAGGGCGAGGCTTCGATGCGCTCGGGAATCACCGGCTCCAGCACCAGGAGCTTGGCGTGCAGGGCCATCGCCTTGCGGCAGTTGCCCAGGATCTTGACGCTGTGTTCGTCGTCCCAGTCGTGAATCACGCTCTTCAGCATGTAACCGTCAGCGCCGGGCGGGACGGCTTCGAAGAAGTCTCCGCTCACCACCTGGCATCGCCGGTCGAGGCCAGCTTGCTCCACCTGCTTCCGGCCACCTTCGGCAGCGTGCGGCATATCGAAGACCACGCCGCGCACCGCGGGATTCGCCTGCAAGACGGCGGTCAGGAATCCGCCGTGCCCGCCGCCGACGTCCACCAGCGTGCCAAATTGCGAGAAGTCGTAGGCGGCCAGAATGGCTTCGGCGGCCTGCGCCGATCCGCTGGACATGGCCTCGTTGAAGATGGCCGCCTCTTCGGGATGCTGGGAAATGTACTGGAACGCGTTCATGCCGAATGCCTTGTCGAAGGCGATTTCGCCGGTGCGGACGCTGTACTCCAGTTCGCTCCAGGTGCGGTACTGCATCGGTCCGGCGAACAGCAAGGCCATCGCCCATCGTGACCCGGGGATGCCGCGACGCAGCCACTCACCGATGGCTGTCAGCGCGAAGCGGCCGGTGTCCGGCTCGGCCAGCACTCCGGCGCTGGCCAGAAAACGCAGCAGCCGTTCCAGCGACGGCGCATGCGTCTCGGTAGCCTGCGCCAAGTCGCCGGCGGTCCGCGGACCGTCTGCCAGCAAGTCGGGGATCCCGAGTTTGGCGGCCAGGTAGATGGCCCGCGACAGGTAGTGTCCGGAGCACATCTGGAAGAGGATTTGTTGCGGCAAGAGCGTAGTCATCGCCTGAGTCCCTAACCGCAATTGGCGGCCGCCGCGCGCCGCCCCATCTCTTCGGGCGTCAGATCTTCCTTGTGAGTGGCCAGGTACCAGACTTGCCCGAACGGATCTTTCACGCCGCCGGTGCGATCGCCGTAGAACTGGTCGGCCAGGGCCTGGATCACCGTTGCGCCGGCGGCCACCGCTTGCTGGAACAGCGCGTCCACGTCTTCCACGTAGACCATCAAGCCCACGGTGCAGCCTCCGCGCGACTGCGGCCCGAGGCAATCCTTGGGCGGGTATTCCTCCGCCAGCATGATCGGGGAATCACCGATGCGGATTTCGGCATGGCCCACCTTGCCTTGCGGGTCCGCCATCCTCATCAACTCGGTGGCGCCAAAGGCCTGCTTGTAGAACTCAATCGCGCGGGCCGCGTCGCGCAGGTAGAGATAGGGCGTCACCGTATGGTAGCCCTCGGGAACCGCCTTCACTTTGCTCATGGAGTCCTTTCTAAAGCACGTTCGATGGCCGCGTCTTGGAAAAATCGGAACTATGCGCCGATCTCACGCCACCCTGGAAGTTGGTAGACGCGGGCGGAGTATTCGCTTGGCGTCATGCCGGCCAAGTCGCGAAAGTCGAGATTCATGTGGGCCTGGTCGTAATAGCCGCAGTCCTGCGCCAGGGCGGCGAGGTCCGGATTCGGCGTACACAATCGGTCGAGAGCGTGCTGAAAGCGCAAGATCCGCATGATGCTCTTGGCCGGCAACCCGATTTCACGATGGAAGAGTCCGTTCAGATGGCGGGCGGAAACGCCCACGTCGCGAGCCACCGACGCCACGCGCGCGCTGCCGTTCCGCGCGACCAGCGAATCAAGCGCCGCCAGCGTTACCGGATGCGCTGCCGGACCCGCCGGCATCCGCTCGATGAGCCAGTCTTCCAACAACTCCAGCGCCGCTCCCAGGTCCGGGCACTCCATCATGCGTTGCCGCAACGGTCCGACACCTGCCCGGCCGCCGAGCACGGATTCCAGATCCACGACTTGGTTGGTCATTTCCGTTAGCGGCATTCCGCCGAAGAAGGCCCACGCTCCCAGTGGCCGGAAGCGGACCGAGACGCAGCAAGGATGCCGGACCATCGAGGCAAACCCGACCGGACGCTCCTGCAGTCCGCACATCAGCGTCGCGCGATGGACCTGGCCGTCCACCAACTGCGGCGGGCCAAGGTTGAACAGCAACCATAGCTCTCCGTCGGGGAGCATGCTGTGGAACGCCGAGTCGGCGTCGCTGTCTCCGGCCCACAGTCCCGAGATCAGACCAGCCAATGCGGGCGGCGGAGTGCGCAGCCACAACTCCCAGCCATGGCCGTTGCTCTGCCCGCGGTAGACCCGCATGCGTGGATGCAAAGTTTCGAACCCCTTGCACTTATAATACCCCTTCGGCCCTGATGCCTCTTATCGGCGTTTATCGGCGTCCATCGGCGGTGATCATCCTCCTCCTGCTTTGCGTCCCGGCAGAGGCGCAACTTCTTCTTTCGAAGAGCGAATCGCAAGCCATGAAAGCGGCAATCGCCGCCAAGGATCCTCGAGTGCAAGCGGCTGCGGAGCGCCTGCGCCGCGACGCCGACGCCCGACTGAACGACGGTCCCTGGAGCGTGACGTTCCACCGGCCCAAGGATCGCAAGATCGCTGTGAATGATTACTACAGCGAGGCGCCTTATTGGTGGCCCGACCCCGCCAATCCGGGCGGCCCGTTTATCCGCAAGGACGGCGTGACCAATCGCTCGCGCTTCCTGGGGAATCGCGAGGATCTCGGCCGGATGGGACAAGCCGTCTTCCTGCTCGGCTCCGCGGCCTGGCTCTTTGACGATCCGCGTTACGCCGAGCGGACCGCCAAGCTGCTGTCGGTGTGGTTCGTGGAACCCGCCACCCGGATGAATCCGCATCTCGAGTACGGGCAGGCCATCTCCGGCGTGACCGACGGCCGCGGCACCGGCATCATCGATACGACGACGCTGATCTGGGCGGTCCAAGGCATCGCCTTTCTGGACGCCACCGGACGCTGGAATGCCTCCGACCGGCTAGCCGTGCGAAAGTGGTTTTCGGATTACCTCACCTGGATCACCACCAGCAAGAAGGGCCTGGACGAAAAGAAAGCCGGCAACAACCACTCCAGTTGGTGGGCGGCGCAGGCGGCCGCCTATGCCATCTTCCTCGGCGACCGCGAGACCCAGGACGCGGTCTGGCGCTTTTATCGCGAAGAGTTGATCCCCAAGCAGATGCTCGCCGACGGCAGCATGCCTCGCGAAGAGGCGCGTACCAAGTCGCTGGGGTATGCCGCGTTTAACCTGGACGCGCTGTCGGTGGTCTGCCGTCTGGCCGAGAAGCAAGGCGTGGATCTCTGGCGGGTTCGCGCCAAGAACGGAGCCAGCATCGAGACCGGTGTCGCCTACCTCGCGCCGTTCATGGCGCATCCGGAGAAATGGCGGAAGCCGCAGATCGAGCCGTTCCAGAATGACCGCATCTATTTCCTGGCCCTGGCCGGATTAGGCCTGAATGCGCCCGAGCACGTCGCGTCGTGGAAGACGCTGCGGCGGCCGGTTGGCACGTGGTTTACCCTGCTCGACCTGCTGCTCGATTCCACGCCCCGTCCATAATTTGCGAACCGAAGCACTCCTCCGCCGTCTACCAAGGCTATGGACACTCTATGGGCGGACCTGCGCTATGCCCTGCGCCTGCTGCGCAAGGCTCCGGGCTTCACGTTGTCGGCGGTTGCGTTAATTGCCTTGGGCATCGGCGCTAACAGCGCTGTCTTCAGCCTGGTGGATACGGTGCTGCTGCGTCCGCTGCCTTACACTGGCCCCAATGAACTGGTGGCGCTCTGGGAACACCCGCCAGGCTACGCGCGCAATCGGGTTTCGCCGCTGAACTTCCTCGACTGGAGCGAACAGAACCGGACGTTCGCGTCGATGGCCGCAGTGTCCGGCGGTTCGCGTACGTGGACCGGCTCCGGAAGCGAAGCTGAGCGTCTCCCTGGGCAGGCGGTCACGGTTTCGCTTTTCGATCTCTTGGGAATCAGGCCGGTGGCAGGGCGGACCTTCACAGCCGACGATGCCCGGCCAGACACCCGCGTAGTGGTGATCGGTGAACGGTTTTGGAAAACGCGCTTGGGCGGAGATCCGGCTGCGGTCGGACGGACCTTGACCTTGGATGGCACGCCATACACCGTGATCGGAGTTGTCCCGAAGTCTTTTCAAATCTTCTACGAAAGCCACATTTGGACGCCTTTCGTGGTCCAGCGCAGTCCGGAGCAGCGGCGCATGCACTACTTGCAGGTGATCGGGCGTATGAAACCCGGAGTGAGCCTGGAGCAAGCCCGTGCCGACATGACGGGTGTCGGCCAAAGTATCGCTCGCGTCGCGCCGGAAACCAACAAAGGCTGGACCGTGACCGTGGAACCGCTACGCCAGGCGTTTGTTGGCGACGAGTTGCGGGTTACGTCGCTGGCGTTGACCGCAGTGGCAGCCTTGGTTCTGTTGATGGGATGCGCCAACGTGGCCGGATTGCTGCTGGCGCGCGGCGTCGGGCGGACCCGTGAGATCGCGGTCCGTGCCGCGCTTGGCGGCAGCGCAGCACGCTTGTTGCAGCAACTGTTGATCGAGAGCATGTTGCTGGCTACGCTCGGAGGCGCGGCAGGAGTCGCGCTGGCCTGGACCATCGTCCGGGCAGCGCCGTCATTCCTGCCTCCAGGCACGTTGCCGGTGGCGCTGAGCGTCAACCTGGACTTGCGCGTGATCGCCTTCGCCGCGGCTGCGACCTTAGCCACGGGTCTGCTCTTCGGGCTGGCCCCGGCCTGGCAGGCGGCGCGGATTTCACTTGCCAACACGTTGCGCGCAGGCGGCCGGACCGCCACCGGCGGTACGGCTTTCCGGACCATACTTGCGGCCGGCGAAATCGCCGTCGCCGTCATGCTGGTGGCCGGCGCGGGACTGCTCTTGCGTACCCTCTCGGCGCTCAGCCAGGTAGACCCGGGTTGCCGGTTAGAAGGCGTGCTCACTATGCAGGTCTTGTTGCCCTTCCGCAGCCATTCCCCACAGAGCGCTTTGGCGTTCTATCAACACGTAGATCGAGAGATCTCCTCGTTGCCGGGGGTCAAATCCGTAGCTTTCGGAAGCAGTCTGCCGATGGATGGATTCCAGATCGGTCAGGGCTTTGAGGTGATCGGACAACCCGCACCGGCGGAGTCTCGGCGTCCTACCGCTCATTATCAGATGGTCAGCGCACGCTATTTCGGGACGCTCGGAATCCCGTTAGTGCGCGGACGGGCCTTCACAGAACGTGACGACGCGAAGTCAACGCCGGTCTGCATCGTGAACCAGGCGTTTGTGCGGCGGCATCTCCAGGGGCTGGAACCGATCGGGACGCGTGTGCGCGTGCAGGCGATGGATATGCGGGGCCCGACTCCGGTGGAGCGCGAAATCGTCGGCGTGATCGGCCAGGTAAAAGTGGACGGTCTGGGGGAACGCCAGGACGCAGTGGAGGTCTATGTGCCCTTGCGCCAGAACCCGTGGTTCAATGCGGCCATCGCCGTAGCCACCCACAGCGATCCCCTGGCGATGGTCCCGGCGGTGCGCGCAGCGATCGCCCGCGTGGATCAGGCGCAGCCGGTGAGCCAGGTCCGCACCATGGAAGAGGTCGCCGCACAGACGATTGCCCGGCCGAAGTTCCGGGCCGGGCTGGTGGGCGCATTCGCGGGGCTGGCTCTGGTCCTGGCGGCGGTGGGAATCTTCGGGCTGATGGCTTTCACCGTCAGCCAGCGGACGCGGGAGTTCGGCATCCGCCGCGTCCTGGGCGCGCAGACCGGTGACCTGGTCGGCATGGTTCTGGGACGAGGATTGCGGATCGCCGTGGCCGGCGCCGCGGCTGGCACGGCGGGAGCGCTGGCTCTGGCGCGGTCACTTCAGGCGCTGCTGTACGGAGTGGCGCCGCTCGATCCGCCGTCGTTCGCAGCCTCCGCGGCCGGATTGGTGGTAGTGGCTCTGGCGGCCTGCGCCATCCCCGCGCTGCGCGCCGCGGGCACAGATCCGGCCAAGGCGCTCGCCCAGGATTAGGCCTAGAAAAACCGCACCAGATACGTGAAGCGCAGGCCGCGGCCGATCTCCGGCGCAATCTCCTTGATGAACGAAAGGTGGTTGCGATAGAGGCGGTCGCCTAGATTGAACGCGTTCAACGCGAAGGTATGGCTGAAGTGAGCCTGAGCGACGGTGTAGGACGCACGCACCCCGAACAAGGAATAGCCGGCGGTGGGAGTTTCGAGCGGAAAGATATGGTGCGCCCGGTTCACCAGGTTCAACTCCGGCTTCAGGCTCAGACCCTTGGAGCGGAAGTCGAAGCCCACGGAGCCGCGCACCGGAGGAATCCGCGGAAGGAAGGTGTTCAGCGCGGTAAGTTTTGCGTTCACCACGTCGGTGGCCAGATTCAGCCAGAGATTGCGGTGCAGTTGCACGTCGAGAGTGGCTTCCGCGCCCATGTAGCGGGCATCGGATTGGTTGTAGTCAGCTACCGGAAGTCCGTCCTCCACGCCGCCGGTGGGCGCCAGAAACACGAAGTCTCGAAGCCGGTAGTAGTAAATGTTGGCCGCGCCACGCACCCGCGAAGTCTGATGACGAATGGAGATGTCCACGCCGTCGCCCGATTCGCGTTTCAGATCCGCGTTGCCAAGCTCGAACGTGGCGTTGCCCGGATGCGGACCGTTGTTGTACAGCTCCTCGAGCGAAGGCGCGCGGTATGTATGGGTGTAGTTGCTCACCAACACGCCCCCCGGCCAGAGCCGGAACTGCACACCGGCTGATCCGGAGAATCCGTCGAAAGTGCGGCTGCGGAGTCCGCGAGGATCGTAGCTGGTGTGGTCATAGCGTCCGCCAAACTGGAATCGCACGCGATCGTAGTCCAAGGCTTGCAGAGTGAACAGGGCCACTCCATTCTGATCCACCGGCGGGGCCAGGGCTTCCTCACCGATGGCCTGATACTCGCGGCGCACGCCGGAGAATCCGAAGGTGCCGGTCAGCGGACCGCGCTTCCGCTGCTCGAAGACGGTGCGGTAGGTGAGCAGCTTGTTCTCGAACTCCGTACCCACGGTTTCCACGCCGCCGCCTTCAAGCTCCAGTTCCTGGTGCCGGTAGTCGGTGTAGTTCAAGGTCAGCCGGATCTTGTCCACGAACTTCCCCAGGTCGTTCAAGCCGGTGTTGAAGCGGACGTTGTGCCGGTGGAGATTCAGAGCTACACGCTCGGCGTTGGGATCGGAAGCGTCAAAGGGAATCCCGTAGCGGCTGTCGCTGTAGCGGTAGCCGAAATTGAAGAACGCGCGGTCGCCGTACCAGCCGGTCCCGATGGAGGCGTGACGCATGCGACTATCGGAATTCAAGACCTTGCCGATCGGCGTATCGTAATCGCCGGTGCGCAGCCCGCCGCCTCCGCCGGAGAGCAGCCAGCGCTGCCCGCCATAGACGAACGATCCGCTGCCGCCGCCGTAGGCATTGGTGGTCCCGCCGGTCCCGGAGAACTGTCCCATCAGGCCTGGCCGCGGATGTTCGTGAATCTCATGCTCGCTGGTGATGGCGTTGACCACCCCGCCTACGGCGTTGCTTCCGTAAAGGAGCGTCGCGGGGCCGCGGACCACTTCAATCCGCTCCAGGGAAGACGGGTCCAGGATCTCGCCGTGATCGCCGGATTGCGAGGACAGCGTCCCGGTGTTGATCCCGTCCTGCATCACCAGCACGCGATCGCCGTCGAATCCGCGCACCACGGGCCGCGAAGAGCCGGGACCGAAACTGCGCATGGCCACGCCCGGCTGGTCCTTCAGGATTTCGCCCAGCGATCCCGCGGTCCGGCCGGCCAGGTCCTGGCTGTCGAGGGACTTCACCGA
>CAYPHP010000152.1:0-8026 GCA_964410045.1 uncultured Acidobacteriota bacterium
GGAGTCACGCCTGGCGGCACCTGGACGTTCACCTGGTAGAGGCCCACGAACCCTGGAGTCAAACCTGCGAATTGTACCGGCGCGTTGATTCCGCCGATCGTGACCGTCGGCTGGACCACCGCGACTCCCGGCGGATTGCTCGGAGAGGCCTTGCCTGTTTCGGCAGGCGGATTCGTGGCGCCCAATCCGGTGGCATAGACCACCAGAACATCGCCGGCAGTGGCTGGCGCGGCGCTGTTCACCACGCGGCCTTGGAGATCGATGATTACTCCCTGCCCTTGGGCGTCGACCAGGAAGATTCCCGGACGGGCAGCGTCCAGTGCGATCGACTCGGGCACGGTGATCGCGTTATTCCCGGGTAGGCTCAAACGCACCACCACCTGGGGCCGGCTGTTGGCGGCGAGTTCCACTGGAATCTGGGCGTTGATCTGGCCGGCGCTGGAGTAATACAGCGGCACAGTGACGCCGCCGACAACCAGCGAAGCACCGGCGAGTGACGTCGGCAGCGGTAAGGACGCAGCCGCTCCAGGAGTGGTACTCGCCATGGCAGTTCCGAAAACCGAGAAGATACTTCCCGGAGCCAGCGGCTGGCCCTTGGCAAAGCTGGCGGCGTTGACCACGCCTCCCGTACCGACCTGCGGAACCGTGGGATTTGCTGATACGCTTCCCGGAACTGTGATCAAGGCTTCGGTAAGCGGCGCAAGGTTGAGGCGAATGGTGACGGTGGCAGTGTCCGCCGAGGAGCCAGGCTTCCAGGTTCCGCTGTAGATTCCGTTGCCCAGGCCCGCCAAAACCAACGGTGGATCGCTGTTCGAGAACGTAGCCAGCACGGTAGCGTTGTTGGCAGGGTTGCCGCAATCATCGGTTGAAACAACTTCGATGGTCCGAGGCCACCCGACCGGCGAGGTGAAGCCGGCGCCCAGAACGCGGGTGACCGCCAGGAGCTTCGTCGGCACACAAGGGGCGGCGACGCCGCCGCTGAATAACTGAGGGCTGTTCCCCGGATTTGCGCCGGGCGGCGCCAGGACGATCAGGATCACGTTGACGGTGTGGGTCGTCCGATCATTAACGGCGATGGTCAGGGTTCCCTGATAAACACCAGGCGTCAAGTTGCCGGCGCCGGCCCGCACCGGCAGCGATGTACCACCGGGCATGATCTCCAGATTGCGGTCCGCGTCCAGCCACGTGCCGCCGCTCGTGGTCGAAGTGGTAACTACGGCGGTCAGGCCCGAGACTGCCGCGCCGACCACGACGGGCTGGGCCGGCGGCGCCGTTGATCCTGCAGTCGCCACAAAAATGAGGCCCAGCGGGCTCACTTGCGCGCCTGGAACTCCTCCAGTCGGCAGAACGTTCAGGACAACCGTGACGGTCTGCGGCGAATTGTTGGAGCCGGTCGCGCCGATCCGGATCTCCGCATAGTAGTTTCCCGGCGCCAGGCTCCCCGGATTTGCGCTGGCCGTAACCAACGTCTGAGTGCCTGCGGCGTTCGTGCCGCGATTCGGCGTCACCGTAAGCCAGGTATTAGCCGTGCCCGAAAAAACCGTCTCCAAAGCCCAGTTCATAGTGCCTTGACCGGAGTTGGCCACAGCAAAAGTCTGGCCCGGCGTGGCGTCGCCACCCTGAACTCCCACAAACGTCAGTCCGCTTTGGCCGACCAGCAGAATCGGAGTCGCCGGCAGGACGTTCAAGAACACAGAAACCACAATCGGACTGGAGCCACTGGGGCCTTGAATGGTGATGGATCCTGAGTAGAGGCCGGCCGGCAGTCCCGTGATGCGCGCGCTGACATCGACCAGCGAGGGAGCACTGGATGACGCCGTGCCCGATGACCGCGAGAGGCTGAGCCAGTTGCCTCCCGACATCATGGTCATCTGCGCGGTCCAGTTCAAAGATCCGCCGCCTGTGTTGCCGATGCGAAGCGTTTGTGACGCGGGATTACTTCCTGCGAACAGACCCTGGAAGTTCAGCGCGCCGGGCAGGACATCCAGTTGCGGCGAGGCGCCCGGACTGATGGTGAAAGGATGGCTTCCGGACAGACCTCCACCCGGCGCGGGATTGAAGACCGTAACCTGGGCCGTGCCGGCATTGGCGATGTCCGTAGATGGGATCTGAGCTCGAAGCTGGGTGCTGTTGACGACCGTCGTCGTCCTGCTGTTGCCGTTCCAACGCACAACCGAATTGGTCACGAATCCTGTTCCCCCGATCACCAGGGTAAAGCCCAGTCCTCCGGCCACGGCGCTGGAGGGGGAAACGGAGTTGATTGCGGGTACGGGATTCTGCGTAGTGATGGAAAAGTTTACCGTGTTGGAAACCGGGCCAAAAGGAGGCGAGTTACGCACGAAGATCTGCGCCGTGCCCGGCCCGGCGATATCACTGGATGAAATGTCTGCCGTCAACTGTGAGCTGCTGATGAAGTTCGTGGGGCGGTTCGAGCCGTTCCAATGCACAAACGCAGCCGAATCGAATCCGCTCCCATTGACGGTCAGCACAAATCCCGGTCCTCCGGCCAAAGCGCTGGACGGCGACAGCGAGCTGATGGACGGAGTCTGGGCCACGGCGGCCGGCCCAACAAGGAGAATCATGCCAAGGACTAGGAACCCGAAGACCCGAAGCTGAAGGTGGGACATGCGTGCCTCACATAAGAAAGCATTACGGGGTCGGGGGAGCCCCCGTTGCACCTGACTTGAACTTTATTCGGAGACAGCCGGAACGGTCAAGCAGATTCCGGCCATTCAGGTCCCGTTAGTAGTGTATGATCGCCCGGCTCCCAGACATCTGGACACGCCGTTCAAACTTTCCCTCGGAGGCTGGATGAAATCGTTGACTGTATGGTTCGCGGCAGGACTGCTAACGGCATGCGCCGTTACGGGGCAAGCACAGAGTTCCGAACTCTCTATCGTCATGACCGCGTCACCGACGTCAGTGGCCGTCGGCGGGATTGTTACCTATAGCTTGACGATCAGGAATAACGGTCCGGATCAGGCCCTCCATGTGCGGGTAACCGACGATCTCCCCAGCAACCTGGTGAATCCTACGTTCGAAAGCCAGATCGGGACATGCACCGGCACCGACCGCGACACCGGAGCAGGACGGCGGACATCCGTCCTATGCGTCGCAGCGGCCCTGTCGGCAGGCCAAAGCTTTGTCGTTACCATCGCCGGAGTTGTGGACAGCGGGACGTCCGTCGCCAACACGGCCCAGGTGAGCAGCCCGTTCTTCGATCCGATCGCTTCCAACAACAGCGCCACGAGCAACGTGACCGTTACCGGAAGCACGCCGGGCCGATTAGTGGTTGATGGAGCGTTGACTTTTGAGCGCTCGTCCTCCACCAGTGGTCCTTCCGTGCGGTCGCTTCGCATCAGCAGCACCGGAGGTTCGATCCAATGGACGGCCCAGGCCAGCACTGTGACCGGCGGAAACTGGCTGGCACTCTCTTCCACCTCGGGCTCCGCTTCGGCGGCCGCGGGCTCTACCGTGCAGGTCACGGTCAACGCGGGAAGCCTGACGCCGGGCGCGTACTCCGGGTCGGTTCGGGTGACCAGCCCGACGACCAATGAGACGCAAACCCTCCCCGTGACCCTTCTGATAACCGGAAGCGGGCCAGTGGTTCTGCTCGGGCAGAGCGGCCTCTTGTTCACCGCGGTGCAAGGCAGCGGCCGGCAGGCCCCGCAGGGCTTTGCGGTGGCCAACAGCGGTGACGGATCCATGAGTTGGACTACGGAAGTCAGCACACAATCCGGCGGAGGCTGGCTCAGCGTGTCGCCCACGACGGGAACCAGCACGGCCGGCGGTCCGGTTCCGCGAGTGGACGTGACGGTGAACGCGACGGGGTTGGCGGTCGGACAATACATCGGACTGGTGCAGGTGAGGGCAACGTCGGCCGGCAATTCTCCTCAGCAGGTCGTCGTCGTTCTGAGTGTAATCGCGGCCGGCGGAGCTACACGCATCCTGGCCCAGCCCAGCGGATTGATCTTCAGCAAGTCGGAGACCGGAGCGGTGTCGCCGGCTCAAGAAATGCGGATCGCCACGTCCGCAGCGGCCGGCCAGCTGGTTGGCGTACTGGCCACCACCGGTAGCGGAGGAGACTGGCTGGAAGTCTTCCCAGACACGAGCGCGCCGGGCGTTTGTACCGGCACCTGTTTCAACACCACGGCCTCCACGCCGTCGGTGATTTTGGTCCGCATCGCCAACATGACGATTCCGGCTGGAGTGCATCAGGGCACGATTTTCTTCTCCTTCGGACCAACCGGCTTGGTGACCGTACCTGTGGTGCTGGTCGTGGCTTCCTCCAGCGCACCGAGCACGGGAGTGCATCCTGCAGGACACATCCCGGTGGCTGCCGCCTGCGTGCCCAAGGCGCTGCAAGCGGTCTTTCGGACCTTGGGTGGACTCGCCTCATCCTCAGTAAGCTGGCCCAACCCGGTCGAGGTTCAGGTGGCCGACGATTGCGGCAACGCGACCGGCGCCGCCACCGTGATCGCCTCCTTCTCCCACGGCGACCCGCCGCTGGTGCTGACCAGTCTCGGAAATGGAGTCTACGCGGCCACGTGGCGGCCCGTGAATCCCGCCACCCAGATCACGGTGACGGCGCGCGTATCCCTGCCGCCGTTGACCGAGGCGGTGCTGCGCGCGCAAACCGCGATCAATGCCAATCCCACTTTCCCTTCCCTGTTTACTGGAGGCGTGGTGAGTGGAGCCAGTTTCGCTGCCGCCGCGCCGCTGGCGCCGGGTGGAATCGTCTCGGTTTTCGGAAAGAGTTTCGCCAGCTCGACGAACGCGGCTCCCAGCCTGCCGCTCGCCACCAACTTGGGCGGCGTCAGCTTGAACGTCGGCGGCGTGGATGTGCCCCTGTTCTTTACCAGCACCGGGCAGATCAACGCCCAAATGCCCTTTGAACTGCCGATCAACGCGCGGCTTCAGGCCTTGGTTCGCGCGGGGACGTCGGCGACGTTGCCGGATTCCATCACCTTGGCTGCGGCACGGCCCGGCATTTTCACGACCAACCAACAAGGGACCGGCCAGGGGGCTATCCTCGACGGACAAGGTCGCCTGGTTTCCGGTACAACCGGAGCCGCCGTGGGGGACATCGTGGCTGTCTACGCCACCGGCTTGGGGATTACCGCCCCCACGGTGAAATCCGGCGAGGCTGCTCCCGGCTCGACACTGGCCTTGGTCACCAACACGGTGACCGCCGAGGTCGGCGGCCGTCCAGCCACGGTTCACTTCTCCGGTTTGGCGCCGGGCTTCGTCGGCTTGTATCAAGTGAACGTTCAGGTTCCCGCCGGAACAACACCCGGCGCCTCGGTCCCGCTGGTGCTGATCCAGAACGGGGTGAGCAGCAACACGGTGACCCTGGCCGTCCGCTGACCTCGGCGGCGGTTAACACTCTCTGGCGTGGGTGCGTCACTATCTCAGTGGCAATCCCACGGAGGTGTTCTATGTCCAGGCCATCGGCCCTGCTGTTTCTCGGTGTGCTCGTCTTCGCCTGCTTGGCGACGGCTCATCCAGGCTCAGGAATCGTGTTCGACAAGCAGGGCAACCTCTACTTTACGGATACCGGCTTTGGGATCTGGCAGGTTTCCCCCGACGGAAAGCTGACCAAGTTTCACGACAACGCATTCCATTGGTTGGCCATCGACCTGGGTGGCGGCTTCGCGAAGTCCCTGACCCATCTGACGGATGATTCCTTCATCCGGCTGACCGCTGCCGGGGTGGTTCCAACATTGGTTTCGTCCGGCGGCTACCCGATCGCGATTCATGCCGGCCGGATGTACTACGCACCCTTCAAGGAACACGGAGCAATGGAAATCCTGGCCAAGGATACGAGCGGCAGAAACTCGGTTGCGGCCACCGTCCCGACTGATGTGCTTGGCCAGCCGCTCAAGTGGGTGAACGGAATCGTCGGTCGGCCCGGTGACGCGGTCTACTTTTCCGAAAACACTGCCATCCGTCGAATCGCGGCTGATGGGGATGTTTCCACGGTGGTCAGCAACCTCCGCATTCCCTGCTCTGAACCGCTTGCGGATACTCCCGGAAAGCCCCACCTGCGCGGCCTGGACGTTGACGCAGACGGCGCCCTCTACGCCGCGGCCAACGGGTGCCGATCGGTGGTGAAGATTAGTCCGTCTGGAGAAGTGCGGACGATCCTGACGGCGGAAGCGCCCTGGTCCCCGACTGGTGTTGCCGTCTTTCGCGGCGAAGTCTTCGTCCTGGAATACGACTTCAGTCCGGTTCCCGGCCGGGAGTGGCCGCCGCGGGTACGCAAGGTCGCGAAGGATGGAACTATTAGCACGGTGGTGACGATCCCCAGAATTCGACCACGGTGATTCGTGGGGCGGCCCTCCAGGGCCGCGCGGGGCCTCCCGGCCGCGCAACTCCTAGACAGGACGCTACGGAAGCAGGACCACGTGGATTTCCCCGGGGCCGTGGACTCCGACCGTGAGCGTGCGCTCGATGTCGGCGGTACGGCTGGGGCCGGTGATCAAGACCATGGCCGAAGATCGCGACGGGAAATCCGGCTCACGTTCGAGTAACTCATCGAGGCTGGCCAGGATCCGCGAGCGCTCGAGGACGGCGATGTGGATCGGCGGCAGCAATGACAGCGCCCTACCCTCGCCTTTCTCCGAAAAAACCACCAGCGTCCCGGTATTGGCCAGGGCGTAGTCGGCCTGCGTGATGCCGATGTTGGCCGCGGCCAGGTCCTGGCGCCCAGCGTACCAAGGGATTCCCTGGAGTCCGAGCCGTTCGACGCTTGGACGACGGGCCGCGATTGCGGGCCCGCCACGCTCTTTTACCAGGCGTTCGACGTAGGCGCGGGCGGCAGCGTCATCGCTGGCCTCGAAGAGCTTGCCTCCTAATGCGGTGAACTCGCGGGCAAACTCGCTCACGGGCGGCTCCCGCGTTTCCGCCAGAGTTCGCGGAAAGAATTGGCCGGCGGCTTGGGCAGTTCGCGCGTCTTAGCCCACTCCGCGGCAGGACCGAGCGGCATCGAATCGCCGAGCCAGCGGGCCATCGCCCCGCCCACCTCGTACGCCCACGGCCGCTGCATGGTCCAGGCCCAGATGCGGAACGCCAAGCGTTCCCAGCCGTGCCGCTGTGGAGCCGTCTCCACTTCGGTCTGGCGCAGCTCCAGCAACAATTCCGGGATGCGGATCTTCACCGGGCAGACCTCCCGGCACGCTCCGCACAACGACGAAGCGAATGGCAGCTTCGGCTCGGCGTCCAGACCCTGGATCTGCGGCGACAAGATCGCCCCTATCGGTCCAGAGTAGACCCAGGGGTACGCATGCCCGCCAATCTTGCGATACACAGGACAAACGTTCAGGCATGCTCCGCAGCGAATGCAGTACAGCGCTTCGCGGGTCCGCGGGTTGGCCTGGATCTTGGCACGTCCGTTGTCCAGAAAGATCACGTGGAACTCTTCAGGTCCATCCGGCTCCGCTTCCCGGCGCGGTCCGCTGAGGAAGGAAGTGTAGCTGGACAGCTTTTGGCCTGTCGCGCTGCGCGCCAGCAGCTTCAGGAAAACGGCTAGGTCGGGAACGCGCGGAATGATCTTCTCGATGCCCATCACGGCGATGTGTACCGGAGGCACCGACGTGCACAAGCGAGCGTTGCCTTCGTTCTCCACGATGACAACGGTGCCGGTTTCGGCCACCGCCATGTTCACGCCGCTGATCCCGACTCCGGCGTTCAAAAACTTCTGGCGCAGCGTGCGCCGCGCCAGCGCGCACATCCCTGGGATGTCGTCCGGATCAAGGTCGGTGTTCAGTTTCTCCTTGAAGAGCTTGGCCACGTCGTGACGCGTCTTATGAATGGACGGCGCGATGATGTGGAACGGCGCTTCCCCGGCTAACTGGATGATGTACTCGCCGAGATCGGTCTCCACCGGTTCCACTCCCGCGCGCTCGAGGAAATGATTCAACTCAATCTCCTCGGTGGCCATGGACTTGCTCTTCACCACGGTGCGCACTTGGCGGCGCGTCATCACTTCGCCGATGTAACGGCAGGCGGCAGCGCCGTCGACGGC
>CAYPHP010000153.1:0-3528 GCA_964410045.1 uncultured Acidobacteriota bacterium
CGTGGACCCATCCATGTACTCCGATCTCGTGCTTGAGCGGCGATTTCAGGATCGCGTCCACCGCTTCCGGGTGCAATTGCGCGCTCACCGCCGGAATGAAGAAGGTCAGGGGGATCTTGTACTTCTCCGCCATCGTCAAGATGCGCGGCACGCCGACCCGCGGCCCGTACTCCCCGCGTGAAAGCGGTTGCGGCGAGTACTGCGCCGAACGCAGGAAGCCGGTTTCCGCGTCCATATCGAACGAAAGCGCCACGGCTACCTTGGAGTTGTTGGGCCACGGCTTCGGCGTCAGATCGCGGCCGGCCCGTACTTTGTTCACGGTCTCCTGGATGCGGGGGAGGTCCCACTTCCAGACGGGAAGCGTTTGTTGGGCCGCCAGCGACCCCGCACACAGGCTAAGAACGCAGAGAAGTCGTTGCAACATGGACACTTATATAGCATGGAACTCTGGGGCCGGTCCTGCGTACTATGAGGTGAGGGAGGAGTGAGAGATGATCAAGTTCCTGCTGTGGTGTATCCTGCTCTGCGTATGCTGGCCCATTGCCCTCCTGGCACTGATCCTCTACCCACTGGTTTGGCTGGTGTTGCTACCCTTCCGCTTGGTCGGGATCGCCGTCGAGGGCGTCCTGGAGCTGGTTTGGGCCATCGTGACCTTCCCGGCCAGGCTGGTCCGAAAGCTGGCGTAATCCTCAGCCTGCTGCTGGCGCTCCTGCTTTGTCCGAACCCGGCGCAGTCCCAGGCCGACCGGATCGAAACGTGGAAGGGCAAGCGCGTCCTGGTCTTCACCCCACATCCTGATGACGACACTTTTGGTTGCGGTGGCACCCTGGCCCTGCTGGCCAAGAACGGCAACCAGATCCGCATTGTGGTCTATACCAACGACGACAAAGGATCCTTCGACCTGGAAATGACCTCGCAACGCCTGGCGGCGATCCGCAAGGCGGAGGAAGAAGCGGCGGTCGAGGCGCTGGGGATCCCCAAGTCCAACATCATCTGGATGGGCTACAACGACGGCGAACTGGAATACGTGCCGGCACGCGAGTTGGTGGAGCGGACCACGGCCATCATCCGCGAGTTCCGTCCCGACGTGGTGTTCAGCGTGGATCCCGGCGAATGGTACGAGCGCTGGCACAAGAGCGACCACCGGATGGCGGGCTTCAACACGGTCGACGCCATCCGCGCCGCCGAGTTTCACTTGTATTTCCCGAACCAGCTTCTCCAGCAAGGCCTGAAACCCTATCGGGTGCCGCTGATGATGTTCTATTACTCCATCCCCCAGGAGGAGAACTACTGGGTGAACATCGACAGCGTGATGGACAAGAAGATTGAAGCATCCACAAAGCACGTCAGCCAGTTCGAGCCCTCAATCAACAAGTACCGTCCCGACTGGGCGCCCGCGGATCTGGTACGCCTCCGTGCGGCAATGAGTGACCGTCACTTCAAAAAGGACGGCCACTACACGGAGGCGTTCCGCCGCGCGACGGGGTTCAATCAGAAGTAGCCGTTCTGCTATGATTCCTTAGCATCTAGCGTCCTGGGAGGACCAATGAACGTTCCGTTGACGCCCGTGCGATTTCTGCGCCGGGCCATGACCGAGTACGCCAACAAGGTGGGTGTGGTGTGCGGGGAGCACCGTTTTACCTATGCCGAGTTCGGACGGCGTTGCGGCCAACTGGGCGCGGCCTTGGCTGACCTGGGCGTTCAGCCGGGCGATCGCGTGGCCTATTTGAGCTTCAACTGCCACAAGCTGCTGGAGGGCTACTACGGCGTGCTGGAAGCCGGAGCCGTCCTGCTGCCTCTGAACATCCGTCTGGCGCCGGCCGAGCTGGCCTTCATTCTGAATGATTCGGAAGCCCAGGTGCTTTTCTATGACGCCGAGTTCGCCCCGCTGCTGAACGCCTTCCGCAAGGACCTCAAGACGGTCCGGCATTTTCATACCCTCGATGAGTACGACACGATGCTGGCCGCGCGCGAGCCGCGCTTCATCGACTTCATGAAGGTGGACGAGAACTCAGTGGCCGAGCTGTTCTATACATCAGGCACAACATCCAGCCCCAAGGGCGTAATGCTGACCCATCGCAACCTGCACCTGCACGCGTTGAACGTGATTGCCGGGTTGGCCGTGGGCGCGCGCGATACCTCGGTGGAGTTGCATACCATCCCGCTGTTTCACGCCAACGGCTGGGGTCGCGCACAGTCCATCACCCTGCTGGGCGGCATGCACGTGATGGTCCGCAAGTTCGACCCCGCGGCGATCCTGGCGCTGATTGAAAAGGAACGCGCCCAGGCATTCTCTGTTGTGCCCACGATGGCCATCGCGCTGCTCAACAGTCCGGCGCTGGGCAAGCACGATTTGAGCAGCCTGCTCTACTGCACCATCGGCGGCGCGGCCGCCAGCCCGGAGTTGGTGGAGCGCTTTGAGAAAGCGATGGGCTGCAAAGTCTATGGCGGATACGGGCTCACCGAGACTTCCCCGGCGATGAGCATGGCCCAGATCAAGAGCTACATGAATGAGCCTCCCGAAACGCGCCACGTCCGTCAAGCCACCGGCGGCTGCGCTTTGCCGGGCACTGAAATCCGCGTGGTGGACAAGAACATGAACGACGTGCCCTGCGACAGTGTGACAGTCGGAGAAGTGGTCACTCGCGGCGACGGCGTGATGGCCGGATACTGGAAGCAGCCCGAATCAACTGCCGACGCGTTCCGCGGCGGATGGTTCCACACCGGCGATCTCGGCGTGATGGATCAGGACCGCTATGTGTTGATCGTGGACCGCGCCAAGGAAATCATCATTTCCGGCGGCGAGAACATCTCCTCCCTGGAAGTGGAAAAGGCTCTGCTGGCGCATCCCGCAGTGTACGAGTGCGCGGTGATTCCGGTGCCCGATGAACGCTGGGGCGAAGTGCCCAAGGCCCTGGTTTCCGTCAGGCCCGGCCAGACGCTGACGGCAGAAGAGTTAATCGACTTCGTCAAACCGCGGCTGGCCGGCTTCAAGATCCCCAAGACCGTGGACTTCGTCACCGAGTTGCCGAAAAGCGGAACCGGCAAGATCCTGAAACGCGTGCTGAAAGAGAAGTATTGGGAGCATCTCACGCGTAAGGTAGGCACATGAACCGGGCCTTGCTGCTCTGCGTACTCTGTGCCTCTGTGGTGGGATGTTCCGGCGGCGGCAGCGGCACCGCGCCGGCGCAGCCTGCCGGTCCGGTGCCGATCCGGGTCTTGGACCACGACGGCCATCCGGCATTCCGCTTGTTGCAGGACAAGAACGGTTCCCAAGTGCTCGATGGCGAGGAGACACTGCTGGCCCGCCTCAAGGACTTCCCGGACCACGTCCAGGTCGCCGACCAAACCCGGCCGATCCTACGCATCAAGCGTCTGGAGAAACCGAATACGTGGATGGTGGAGAATATGTCGGCCGCCGCGCAATTGACGTTTTCCCAGCAAGCCGGCGGCGGCTACGAGATCGCCGACGCTTCAGGCCGCTTGCTTTACACCGTGCGCCAGAAGGATTCGGGTCTCGACGTTCTC
>CAYPHP010000153.1:3538-4338 GCA_964410045.1 uncultured Acidobacteriota bacterium
GGGCGCGCCCAAGCTTGCATTTTGGTAAAGTGACTGTGCCGGCTAACCCTGGCCAACGGACAAGTGGCGGCTACCCGTGCCGACGGATTCAAGCTCTACGAGATGCACGGCAGCAAGTCCCTGGTGGCGGCGAGCGCGTTGTTGCTGGACAAGTTCAACGTCACCACTCGAGCGGCGCTCTTCGCCTTCCTGCACAAGCTCGACGCGCCCTCTTAGATCCGCAACTCCACAATCGTCGCGCCCGACCCTCCCTCCCGCGCCTCCGCGGGAAAAAACCGCTCCACCTGCGGATGTGATCCCAGCATCTTGGCCAGCGCGTTCTTCAATACGTTCTTACCGTGGCCGTGGACGATCCGGACGCGCGGCAGCAGGGACACCACGGCGCTGTCCAGGTATTTGTCCACACGCTCGCAGGCTTCCTCGGCGGTGCAGCCGATCACGTTGATCTCCGTCGGAGCGGCGGACCCAGCCGTGACATGCACGTGTGGGCGTACTTGCGCGGGCGGCGGCGCCACGGCCTCCAGGTCGGCGCGCGCCACTCGCATTTTCAACAGACCCATCTCCACTTCCCACAGGTCGTCGCTGATGCGGCGGCGGACCACGCCGGTCCGCCCCAGGCTGCGCAGGCGGACAACGACGCCTTCCTTCACCTCCAGCGATGGCATGGGAGCGGTCGGCTGTTGCTGCGCGCCGAGCGTCTCGACCACGGCGGCGTCAAAGTTCTCACGCGCTTCGCTTCGCGCCTTGGCTGCGGCCCGTTCGGCGTCCTTGCGAGCCTGCTTATCCGCGATCTGTTGCAG
>CAYPHP010000153.1:4348-8016 GCA_964410045.1 uncultured Acidobacteriota bacterium
CTCCATGCGAGTGAGCGCGGCGGCGAGTTGCTTCTCCAGCTCGGCCAGCTTGCTCTTCTCGCGCTTCTCCCAGGTCGCAGACAGCGTCTTCGTCTGCTCGCGAAGGTCCTGCTCCAGCCGGCGCGCTTCGTCGCGGAGACGATCCGCTCCCTCGACGCTTTCATGCAGCCGCCCGAGCAGCCGCCCGACTTCCTCGTCCTGCGAAGTCAGCGCCTGCCGCGCCCGCTCCAGCACTTCAGGCTTCAGCCCGAGCCGCTGGGCAATGGCGATGCCGCTCGATTTTCCCGGAACACCCAGCAGCAAGCGATACGTCGGCTGGAGTGTCTGCTCGTCGAAGCCGACAGAAGCGTTCAGAACGCCCGCGGTGTTCGTGGCAAACGCCTTGAGCGCGAGATGATGCGTCGATGCGATGGTGAACGCGCCCGACTTTAGGAAATGCTCGACGATGGCCACGGCCAACGCGCCGCCTTCCTGCGGGTCGGTGGCGCCGCCCAACTCGTCGAGTAACACCAAAGAGTCGGGCGTCACCCGCTCGATCATCGCTTCGATGTTGGTCAGGTGCGAGGAGAACGTGCTGAGGTTGGCCTCGATGGATTGATAGTCGCCGATGTCCGCGAGCACTTGGTCAAAGACCGGAAACTCGGCCTCGGCGGCAGTCACGGGAATGCCGGCTTGCGCGGCCAGCGCCAGCAATCCGGCAGTCTTTAACGCTACGGTCTTGCCGCCGGTGTTTGGTCCGCTGATCACAAGCACGTGATTCTCGCGGTCGAGGTTCATGGACATGGGCACGACGGAGGCGCGTCGCGCGCGGAGAACATCCTGCAACACCGGATGGCGCGCCTCGTGCAAACGCAGCCGGTCGCCGCCCAACGTGGGGATCACCGCATCAAACTCCACGGCAAATCCGCCTTTGGCGAAGGCGACATCGAGCACGGTCACAGCGTCCGCGGCGGCGTCCAGTTCCGCGCTGCGATCGCGCAGACGACGGGTCATCTCCCGTAAGATTCGGTGAACTTCCTGGGCTTCCTGCTCGCGGAGCGCCACCAGTTCGTTGTTGCGCTCGATGGTTTCCATCGGCTCGACAAACAGGGTCTGCCCGCTGGAGCTGGCCCCGTGCACCACGCCTTCGATACGCCGTTTCATCCCGGACTTCACCGGAACCACATAACGGTCATTGCGGATGCTGATCCATTCTTCCTGCAGCACGCCGTCGGCCCCGTGGTCGCTGAGGAAGCGTTCCAGCGAACTCTGGATGGCGGCCTGCTGCTTCTCGATCTCCCGCCGCAGGCGGTGCAGCGCAGGACTGGCATGGTCGTCGAGCCGGCCATCGGGCATGATCTTGCCTCGAAGATCGCGCAGCAGAGTCCGAAACTCGCCGATGCGTCCGGCGGGACCGGCCAGTGCCGGGAAACGCTCGCGCGCTCCATCCAGCACCTGCTTGATCTCATCGGCTCGTTCGACCAGCGTCAGCAGCGTCGTGATCTCAAGAGGATCAAGCGCCAAACCCTCGATGCGCAGACGTCCGCGAATCTGCGCGGTGTCTTCCAAACCTCCAAGATCGAGGCGCAGCACGCCGCGTTCGCCCGCAGCCAGCGCTTTCAGGTAGGCGGTCGCTTCTTTGGCTAGCGCGAATTCCCTCTGCAACACAGCCAAATCTTGCGACGGCTCAAGCGCCTCGACGAGACGCTTCCCTGCTGGGGTTTTCGCGTAGCGAGATAGGATGCTCAGGAGGGCGGGAAACTCCAGCAGGGCAATTGCAGATTGCAGATTGCAGATTGCAGATTCCGAACTCATGAGCGACGCCGTCGGGCCGTGTTGATCGAGGCGACCACTATTGCGACCAGTTGGCACGCCTCGCCGTGCAGTTCAGACACCCTGCCCTTCTGGACCAGCCCGGCGTCAACCAACAGTTCCATCCAGTAAGTAGCCTCATCTACCTCTTCCAAGACAATACCCATCTTGCTCACGAAGTCCGCTGTCGACCTGGCCCGGCAAGCAGCCCTGTAATTCGCCCCAACAGAAGTCCCACACCTCAACAGCTGTCTGCCTACCACATCCGCCGTCCTGTTCTGGGGCAAACTGTTCACCACGCGGATAACCCGCAGCGCAAACGCCTTGGTCCGTTCCTTCAATTCGGCTGGGTTCACTGGACACCTCCACGATTCATTCTGAGTCCGGATTCCGGAATCTGCAATCTGCAATCTGAAATCTGCAATCACAGAATGACTCGTTCGTCGCCCACCCTCCTTGTGACCCGTTCCCGATCGAGGTATTCCAGCAACGGAATGGCGTACTTGCGGGTGATACCGGTGAGTTCCTTGAAGACGCCGACGTTGAGGCGATCCGTCTTCTTCTTTTGTTCGGCCAGCAGCGACCGTAGTTGATCCAGTGCGGAACGATGGAAGACCAGGTCGGTGGTAACGCGGACCAATTCTCCCTCCTTCAGCAGGATTTGAAGAATCTTCTGAGCACGTGCCGTTTCGACCGGCACTTTGGCCAGGACTTCCTTCACCGCGGGCGTGGCCAGACCGGCATCCAGAAACGCTGCGAGGATCTGCTGCTTGGCCCGCGCTTCGTCCTCCGCCAGCACCACCCGCCGCCCCGCCGCGTGGACAATGTCTCCGGCAGTCTGCAGGGTCCCGGCGCGGACCTGTTGTGCCAGCGCCGCATCAAACACCGCGGCATGCGCGCCGCGGGTGACCCGATCGCGCAAGTCCTCGCGCGGGATCCCCGGCAGGAGCGGATTGGCCGTGTGGAAACGCTTGACTTCGTCGAGCAGAGCCGCCTGTACGCGAGTGAACCAGTTGCGATCGGCGAGCACCAGCGGCGATTCGCTCACGACCGCTGCTTCCGCGGCGGCGGCGTGCAATTCCTGATCCGTCCAGCCCGTGCGGGCGAGCAGCGCGTCCGCGTCTTCCCCGTGCCGCGAATGCTCCAGCAGCGCCTGAATCACCTGCTCGCGATTGCCGTGCTCCAGCGGTCCCAGGAATCCGTCCACGTCTTCATCGCGGCGATGCTTGGCGGCCAGATTGTCGAGCACCACCCCGCCGCCGATCGTGGTGACCGGTGAAAATTGGCGGAGGATGAAACGGTCTCCGGGAAGCAGCAGCGCCGGATCGCGCAAGCGCAACTGGGCGAACGCGCTCGTTCCCGGCGGCAGGGTCTCGGCGCCCCCAAGTAGAAGGACCTCGGCAACCGTCTCCGCAGTGCCGGAATGAAAATGCACGGGAGCACGGTTCTTCAACGGCCGTGCGGCGCGCAACAAGTGAACTCGCGCGTCCAGACGTTGCGTGGAGCGGAAGCGGCCGGGCGGCGCCAGCACCATGCCCCGCTCCAACTCCCCGGCATCCACGCCCGCCAGGTTCACCGCGGTGCGCTGTCCGGCAAACGCGCGGTCTGCAGCCTGATTGTGCGTCTGCAAGCCGCGGACTCGCGCGCGTTTCGCCGCAGGATAGATTTCCACTTCCGCCTCGCGGTCGAGCGTGCCGGCGATCAGCGTGCCGGTCACCACCGTGCCGAACCCTTTCATGACGAACGCGCGGTCGATGGGCAAGCGCAGAGGTCGCGAGGAATCCCGGGCTGCCGTTTCCGCAGCCAGGCGCCCCATTTCCGATTTGAGGACTTCCAAACCTTCGCCCGTGCGCGCGCTCACGGGAATCACCGGCGCG
>CAYPHP010000154.1:0-921 GCA_964410045.1 uncultured Acidobacteriota bacterium
TCCTTGGGGTTGATCTTGATGCCTGGATGCTTCTTCATTTCCTCTTCGATGCCGGTCACGCGGTCGATCACCGATTTGACGTACGGTTGATCAATGATCACCACTTGCCCTTTGTCGCCAAGCGCTTGAGCCAGGTATTCCGCAGCGCGGCGGCCGCCGGCAATGTTGTCGGAAGCGATGTGTGAAACCACCTTGCCGCCCAGCGCCTGAATGTCCGCGGTGAACACCGGAATCCCTGCCTGGTTGGCTTTCTCGATGGCCGGACCGATGCCTTGCGAATCCGACGGGCAGACCACGATCGCGTCAACGCGCTGGACGATGAAGTTCTCGATCTGGGCCTGATGTTTCGCCAGATCCCATTCCCCGGCGGTGACTATGAGCCGGAAGCCGTTCTTCGCCGCCGACTGCTTCATGGCCTCTTCCATGTCCTTGTAGAAGACGTGCTCGCGCGTCAGCAGTGAGATCCCGATCACTTTCTCGCTGGACGTCCGGGAGCAACCCGACAACGCGGCCACGCACAATACCGCGATCAGCAGTTTGCGCATGGGCTAAGCCTAGCATTGTTCCTGGAACATTCCGCGACCCTCCGTCGTTTAAGACAGCAAGGATACGCATATGCCTTTTCTGTCTTCGGACGCCGTACGGCGGCCTGCGGGACTGACTCGCCCCCTGGTCCTGGGCCTATTCCTGGCCACATGCCTGCTTTCCATCGTCTCCTGGTACACCACCGAGCGTGGGATGGCGCTTTACCTTTCCACGTGGTTCTCATTGATGGCCTCAGTGGGAATCCAGACCGCGCTGGTGCTGGTGGCCTGGCTGATTGGGTTGACCAAGGCGCGGCGCGCCCTGCTGATCGCCGTGTATGTGGTCACCGCCACAGTCTCGGTGGCGTTTTCGTATGTAAGCCTCTATACATGGTTC
>CAYPHP010000154.1:931-5899 GCA_964410045.1 uncultured Acidobacteriota bacterium
TCCGCCCGGGAACGTCCCGCGATCATCGAGCGGCGCTTGTACGATCAGTTGAGCGACACTGCGGGTAAGGCCCAGGCGACCCTCGCCGCGGCCATCGGCGAGGGCCAGAAGCACGTCTTGGCCCTCGAAGAGTTAACTGCTGCCGAAAAGGTCCATGGGTATATGTCGCGAGCCGCCGACGCCGATCCATATCTGCAGCGAGTACGGGAGGCGGTAGCCCGCGAGGCCCAAACCTACGCCGACAACTATCGCGAAGGCAGCGGAACCGGAGTGCGCTACTCGGCCTTTGATCGCTACACGCGCATGGCACAACAGTCGGTGCAACGCTTGGAGCGGGCTCAGCGCGGTCTGGCCGACTTTCGCGCCCAGGTCAAGCCGACCGATCCAACCGAGCAGCAGTTGCGGAGTTTCCGTCAGGCGTACGACGCAATCCCGTGGACAGATGCGGAAGAATCGTTACATACGGCCCATTTCGACCGGCCGGCCGCTCCGGCATACACCGAATTCGTGGACCGCACCTCGGGCGGCCAGGAAGACTTGCTGATCGCTTTCCAGGAGTTGGTCACGGCGCCAACGGGCCGTCATGTCTTTTCCCTGCTCCTGGCGGCGTTCATCGACATTGTGGTCTTCCTGCTGGCGTACGCTTCGGGTCCGCATTTGCTGGGTAGCCCGGAGCAGCGCTGGATCGCTGCGGGCGCTGCATTGGACGCCCTTGACGATCAGGTTTTCGTGCGCAACTTCCTGAGCAAGGTCTCGCCTGGATTGCGGGGCATGGCCCGGGTGGAAGCGCCCGCGCTCAGCGCCGGCGAGCGCCAACTTTGCCTCCTGCTCGGCTCAAAAGGTCTGGCCACCACAATGGAGGAAGACGGCCGCCTAGTCTACCTGCTCGATCCCGGCATCCACGAGCAATTGGTGGAATCGCTCTCCTCGCCGGACTTGCCGTTACGCGCGTCGGCCCCCCAGCAGGCGTAGATCCGTAGTTCGTGAAGAATCACAAGGCGCGACCGAAGGCACCAGTAGGGCAGACATTCTTGTCTGCCTCCGGCCTTTTTCAACAGCCTGCCAGGAAGGCGGCGAATAGTCATCCTATTTGGCGAACGTCGTTACGGAATTGCTCGTGGCGCCTGAAATGGTGATCGTCAACGGCACGGGGCCGGACGTCAGGCCGGAAGGCATCACCACATTCACCTGGTACAAGCCGACGCCGCCGGGCGTCAAGCCTGAAAACTGAACGGTGGCCTGCTGGCCGCCGATCAACACCACCGGTGTCGCCGTCGTGTTGCTGATGGGAGTGCTCGGCGCCGCAATTCCCGTACCTGCCGCGGGTGATACCGTGCCCAGTCCCGTGCCGTAAATCACCAGCACTTCGCCGTCCGCCGCGGGACTCGCCGCCGTCACCATCGAGCCGTCCGCATGGGTCACCGTGCCCGCAACATTGGAGCCCGATCCCGAGGAAAAGATCGCCGGCGCGGCGGCCACGGGACGAAACACCAACGGCGCTCCAATCACTCCGTCGAGGAACGGATAGATGGTCGCGTCGCGATCCGCGGTCATGGTGTAGGAAAGCTGCAAGTTCAACTGGCCCGGCGAGGCAAAGAATACGGGCTGCCCGCCAGCCAGGAAAGAATCGGCGGCATTCGACGTGCTCCGGTACACGATGATGACCCGCGCATGGGCGATGTTTTTCGGCAGCGGCAAAGCTGTGGCGCTGCCCGTTCCCGCACTCAGGTTTGAGCCGAACAGGGACACGATCTGGCCCGGCGCCACCGCCTTGCCGAAACTCGCCCCATCGGTCAAGGTGTTGATTTGCGGCAGGCCGAAGCAGACCCAGTAGGCGATCCGCAATTGCGTCGATGTGCTTTGACTCTTCACCACCACAAAGCCTTCATAGACGCCGGCTGCCTGCCCGGTGTTCGACAGCGCAACGTTGACCGTCGAGGTGGCGCCCGCGGCAATCGTCACGGACGTCTGGTCGGGCGTAATCCTCACCGCGCCGTTGGCGATCAGCGAGTCCACCGAAACAGCGAACGTCTCGCTCGATGCGCCGACGTTTTTGAGTTGCACTGCCAGCGACTTGTTGAAGGCGCTTCCGGTGGTTTGTACCAGCCCGAAACTGAGCGACACCGGATCGGCCACCAGCGTCGTGGCCAGGGCCGCGGGGAGGTTGAGGCGTCCCGAGCCCATCTGCATCACGCCCAGCGTGGCGCCGTCTTCGGTGGCGGTGAGCGGCGAGGTGTTGTTGACCAGAGCGCTCTTGATTTGCCGAGGCGTCAGCGACGGCCGCGCCTGCTTCACCACCGCCGCCGATCCGGCGGTCATGGGCGAAGCGAAGCTGGTCCCTTGCGCATAGACGTAACGCGCCGGGGAATACAAAGAACCGCCGGTCACCACGCTCTGGCCGGCGCCGAAGATGTCGCCGGGCGCCACCAGGTCCGGCTTGATCGACATGTCGTTGGCGGGTCCGCGGCTGCTGTAGCCCGACACCATGTCGGCGGTTTTGGTGGTTAGCGAATACAGGTCGATCCTGGCCGACGCGTTTCCGTTGGATTGCGCGATGAAGGCCGCCAGGTTAGCTCCGTCCGCGAAGGTGATCAACACCGACGGGATAGTCGCCCCGGTCGTGGAGACCGTGAAGAGAGGTTCCGGGACGTCGTCGGAAATCACCACACCGACCGCACCGCCAGCGGCGAGGTTGTTGACCTTAGTGGCGATGCTGCATTGAAAGGTGTAAGGGATTAACACCAACTTTCCCGTCAAGCTGCCTGGCGGAAACAAGGAAGCGGTACAAGCCACCCGGCTCGGATCTAGAGTGACAACATCGACGATCGGAGTAGCTTCAATCGAAGCCGCGAACGCCGGAGCCGAACTGGGAGCAAAGGACACCGCTTGCAGGTTGGCGGGAACCGAGCCCGGCCCTAAGACCGTTAGCGCACGGCGGAAGCTATGGGAGTTGGTCGATGCTCCGGCCGCGATCACCTCGGAAGAACTGGCCGGCGAGCTGATGCTGTTCTCGCCAGGGTAGTTGAGCGACGCGCAACCGGTGCCGCCTTGGGGCCCGCAGTTGCCCGCGGAGACCACAAACAAAACACCGGCGGCGGCGCCGTTGCGAATCAACTCGGCGCGCGGATCCCACAAGGCGACGTCCGGCGCGCGCCCGCCTCCACTGTAGTTAACGATCTCCATGCCGTCGCGGATGGCGTCGTCGAATGCGGTAAGAATCCCCGTGCCCTCGCCGGAATTCGATCCGCCAAAAACCTTGTAGTTGCCGACGAAGGCGCCCGGAGCGATGCCCGAAACCGACACACCGGTGGGCGCGTTGACGGGGCGGCCGGCGATGATCGAGGCGACCAGGGTCCCGTGTCCCACGCCGTCGGTGGCGGTCCGGTCGGCGGTGGCCACTTGCGCCGCACAGGTTCCGGTCAGCGGGCAGACATAGTTCTTTGCGACAATGACCTTATTGTTGGTGAAACCTTGATTTGTGGTGTTGTCGAACTTGGGAAATCCCGAGGGGGCTGTAAAGCCGGCATCGGAAAACATCGGGTGTACATTTTCAACTCCGGAATCGACAATCCCTACCTTGACGCCGCGGCCGGCTTGATCTTGTCCTCCCAGTAGAGTCCAGGCCTGAGGAGCGCCGATCAGTGACGCGGCCGTATCGAGATGCAGTGTATCGCGGCCGGCCAAGACGGCATACTTCACTCCCGGCTGGGCCCGCAGCCACTCCAAGTCCTCTTCCGTAGCCGATTCGAGCATGATGGCGTTCAGCGCCGTTTCGGTCTGGAAGCGCACGGTCAAGCCGCGCTGCTGGATTCGCGCGACGAAACCGGCCTTGGCCAGCCGCAGCTCTTGGCGGCGCTGCTCGCCTTCATCGGACAGCATCCGTTCGCGAAGTCGCGCCGGGTTAACCACGGCGGTCAGGCTCAGTCCTTGCGTCTGGCGTTCGCTTGCAGTCAGCAACTCGATTACCGAAGGCGCGGACAGAACCACCACGGCGGAACGCGACTCTGGAAGATCTTGCGCAAAAGAAAATGACGCACAAATGAAGCTCGCTAAAAGGGCACAAGTAGATGTTCTCATAGCGGCGATTCTACAGCATTGTGTAAAAGAAGACGACGGTTTCATTATTTTGTAAAGATTCCTTCGATCAGTTCCATTGAACAGCCAACCAGAGGCGAGTCCGGTCGCAAACAGGCGTGGATCTGTGAGGCAAACTCGATTGAAACCGCCGATGGACGCCGATCAACGCCGATTCGAATCTTCAGTTGCTTATTTCTTTGCGCCCTGGCGTCTTTGCGCGAGACTGTTCATATGCAACTGATGGAACGCCTCCGCGGCGGCCTGATTGTCTCCTGCCAGGCCCCGCCGGGATCGCCGCTGGAGAATCCGCAAGTGATCACGGCAATGGCCGCCGCCGCCGAGCGTGCCGGAGCGATGGCCGTCCGGATCAACGGTCCGGCCAACGTGCGGGCAGTGCGAGCGGCGGTCCGCATCCCCATTCTGGGGATTTACAAACGGCGCGGACAGGAAGTGGTGATTACTCCCACGTTCGAGGACGCCCTTGCGGTTCGCGAAGCCGGAGCTGACCTCATCGCTCTGGACGCCACGGCCCATGCCAACGCCGGCGAACTGATCGCGCGCGTGCAGCGGGAACTGGCCTGCCCGGTGATGGCAGACATCTCGACCGTCGCCGAGGGTGTCGCCGCCGCGCAGGCCGGCGCCACCCTGGTGGCGACCACCCTGTATGGTTACACCGAAAGCACCTCGGGCCGTCCCTTGCCCGGCCTGGATCTCGTCGAGCAGTTGGCGCAAGCCATAGCCACTCCGGTGGTCTGCGAAGGCGGAGTCGGCCAACCCGAGCAGGTCGCCGAAGCCTTCCGTCGAGGGGCATTCGCCGTGGTGGTGGGGACGGCAATCACCGGCATCGAGGCGCGGGTCCGGATGTTCGCATCGGCAATCCCAAGAACCCCC
>CAYPHP010000154.1:5909-7994 GCA_964410045.1 uncultured Acidobacteriota bacterium
TCCTGAAACCCCCGGCTACCCTCCGGAGTCTTTTTCTATGGAAGGTCCCCCAACAAAGGCGGCGATTATGCGTAACCATAACATTCCTGTCTTTGATGACGAACTGCTTGAGATTGATGAGGTTCTGGACAGTATCGCCTGGGATCTTTGCGGCTATCGGAAGCGCCTGACCCAGCACCGGAAGCCGCCGCCTGCCAAGCCGGGCAGGGATTCCAGGTCTTAGTCAACGCATCTTGCTATATCCTGCTGTGAAATGACCGGGGGTAAGCCGCCGCTTGTGAAGACCGTGAGTGTGCCTGCGGCCTTCGCCGATGTCTTCGTTCGGGCGCAGGAGTACGTGGCACGCTACTTCGCCGAACGCGTGGACGATCCCGAGCACGGCAAAATCAGCATTTCCGGCGAGCGCTACGTGCTGGTACGCGCGGCGTCGTTGTCCGTGGAGTTCTTCGATCTGGTCAAGTCCCTGTATCAGGACCAGGGCGAAGAAGCCGCCCGCCGGGTCGCCTCAAATCTGCTGTTTGACCTGGCCCACGCCATCGGCAGGGCCGACGCGCGCACCTTCCACGCACGGATGGGAGGCTACAGCCCGATCGACAAACTGTCCGCCGGGCCGTCGCACTTTTCCCACTCCGGCTGGGCCTTTGTTTCGATTCTTCCGGATTCCATGCCTTCGCCGGACGAAAACTACTATCTGATTTACGACCATCCGTACTCCTTCGAATCGGATTCCTGGCTGCAGCGCGCGCGCCGGTCCGACGGCCCGGTATGCATCATGAACGCGGGCTATTCGTCCGGCTGGTGCGAAGAGAGTTTCGGCATCCCGCTGGTGGCGGCGGAAGTGGAATGCCTGGCGCGCGGCGACCAGCAATGCCGCTTCATCATGGCCCCGCCGAGCCGCATCGAGGAACACCTGGAGCGCTACGCCAAGCAGCACCACCTGGCACGCTCGCGTTACACCGCATCCGCTCCGGCTGTGGAGATTCCCGAGTTTTTCCAGCGCAAGCGCATGGAAGAGGCGCTACGTGAGTCGCACGCCCAACTGGAGGATCGCGTCCAGCAGCGTACCGCCGAACTGGAGTCCGCCAACGCCAGCCTGCAGTCGGAGATCATTGACCGCCGCCGCGCCGAGCAGGCCCGGCACGAGAGCGAAGAGCTCTACCGGCAGTTGGTGGAGAACGCCAGCGACATCATCTTCAGCCTGGATTTGAACGGCCAAATCACTTCCTGCAACCGGGCCGGCGAGGAACTTCTGGGCTACCCGCGCGAGGAAGCCCAGCGGCTGAACTGGCGCGATTTGATCGTCCCCGAACAACGCCAACACGCCGAGTTGCTGTGGAACCGGGAACCGGGATCGGAGGAGACCAATCCGTTCGAGGTCGCCGTGCTGACCAAGACCGGTCGCCGCCGGACGCTGGAGTTGAGCACCCGGGTAATCTACCAGGCAGGAGTGCCTTCCGGCCTTCTGGGCATCGCTCGCGATGTGACCCAGCGCCGTCAACTGGAAGAGCAACTACGCCAGGCCCAGAAAATGGAAGCGGTCGGACGGTTGGCGGGGGGCGTCGCCCACGATTTCAACAACCTCCTCACGGTCATCCTGGGCCTGTTGCTCGCGGACCTGGCTCCCGATAGTTCGCAGGCCGCCCTGGCTCGCGAGATCCAGAAAGGCGCCGGCCGGGCCACCGCGCTCACCCGGCAACTGCTGGCCTTCAGCCGCAAGCAGGTGCTGGCCCCCAAGATCCTGGACCTGAACGCCGTGGTCCTGGACATGGCCAACATGATCACCCGGCTGATCGGGGAAGACATCGAGTTGATCCCCGCGCTGGCGGCCCAGCTTGGCACCGTGCAGGCTGACCCCAGCCAGATCGAGCAGGTAATTCTGAACTTGGCCGTGAATGCCCGCGACGCCATGCCCAACGGCGGACGCCTGATTCTGGAAACTTCGAACGTCGATCTTGAGGGCCCTCTCGACGCCAGTTTCGGGAAGCCGGTCACCGTGGCCAGCGGCCCTTACGTGCTGCTGGCGGTGAGCGATAACGGGCCTGGAATGGACGAGGCCACGCGGGAACGGATCTTTGAGCCGTTTTT
>CAYPHP010000155.1:0-4006 GCA_964410045.1 uncultured Acidobacteriota bacterium
GAACGACGGAATCCTCTACGTGCTGGACGCGGCCAAAGGCGCCAAGCTCTTCGAGTTCAATGCCGGCGGTCCGCTCTCGGCCTCCCCCGCCATTTCCGGCGGACGGCTGGTTATCGGCAACCAGGACGGCAAGCTGTTCTGCTTGGGGGGATAAAGGTCAACCGCCGATGAACGCCGATAAACGCCGATGCAGCCGGCTCTTGTAGGACAGGCTGTCCAGCCTGTCCACGCTCCAGCCCACCCTACTTCGCTTTGGCCGGCGCGGGCGCCGGCTCGGCGGTAGGCGGGACGATCTTCAGCAGGCGCATGTAGGTCACCAGGTTGCCATAGTGCTCCAGGCCGTGCGCGGTGGTGAAGCTGATCAGGGAGAGCTTGGTGACCGGACCGCGGAACTGCACGATGTCGGCGGAATTGGCGTCGGTCAGGCTTGACCAAGCCGCCTCGCAAAGAGCAAACGAGTCGTTCAGCGCGGCCCCGATGGCCGCCTTGGTCGCCGCGGTCTTCTCCACGCCCTTCGACTGTGGTTTGCCGTCTTTGACGATCCCGCAGAAGGCATACTGCGCGTCGGCAATGTGGGCCAGAAGCTGGCCGACGGTGCGGACCTCGTCGGTGGCGCGGTAGGCGTACTTGTCCTCCGGGATTTTCTCTGCCGTCTTCTGGACGTTCGTCTTCATGTAGTTGTAGAAAGCTTTCGCGCTGGACACCTGCGGGTTCTCCGCTTGCGCCAACGCCATCGACGCGGTGAGAACCATCGCCAAACCAAACACGACATGTTTTCGCATCGGCAGAGTATATCCTACGGCAGCGGCAGAGCCTGACGTTGACGCGCGGCCATCACTGCGGTGATCGCAACCGACAACAAGGTCACCGCCAAGCCCAGATACAGCCACACCGGGACATACCGGAAAACCACGCGATGACGGCCGGCGGGAAGCTGCACGGAGCGGAACACCTGGTTGGCGCGCACGATGCGCGCCGGCTGGCCGTCGACGGTGGCCCGCCAGCCGGAATCAAAGCTGTCGGTCAGCACCAGGAAGGACGGCGCGGTGCTGCTGGTTTCCACCTCCACGCGCATCGGTTGGCGCGACACCAGCGTCGCCTGCCGTTGCGGATCGGAGCCCAACTGGATCTTGGTTCCTTCCTGCAGCGCGGGGTCGTCCAGCATGACCTGGCGCGTGAGATCGAAATCGTTGACCACCAGTTCGTTGATCGTGGGCGGGCCGGCCTTCAGCACGGTGCCCTCTTCGGCCAGGTAGGCGCGGGGCAGCGGATCGGGCACGCGGTACGCGGTTACCGGCTTCCGAGTGCCGTTCGGCGCGGTGCCCAGCGGAATCAGCCCCGGAGCCGGCAGAGGCACGCTGAACAAGGCGTAATCCACGCTGCTCATCTGCAGCAACCGGGTCAGCGGCATGCCGGCCAGGTGCGCCTCGTAGATCAGCCAGTTAAGCTGGGCCAGCGGCTCGGGCAGCAGCGCCTGCGGATCGTTGGAAAAACTGCTCTCCAGGCCTAGCAGAGTCGCGCCAATGCTGAGATCCATGCGATAGGAATAGAGCACCTGGGCCGGCGGCGGGAGGAAATCGAGCGCCGGCGGCGTGGGCGCCATGGAGAGGAGCGAGTTGGCCATCCGGAAAGTCGGCTGGGCGAAGACCCGCAGCGGCGGGGGCCCGGTCAAATAACGGGCCACCGGAGGCACGTCGTCGAAGAAACGGTGGCTCACAACCATGTTCAGCGAGGAATGCACCAGCGCCGGGATGGCCACGGAAGAGAGCACGGCCACCAGCAGCAGGATGCGCCGCATCGGAACCGTCAGCGCCCATCGGCCGCGATACAACAACGCTCCCACCACCAGGACCGAGAACCAAACGAAGAAGGCCAGCCGCGGCAGGGCGACCAGGACCCAGCCGGTGGCGCGGTTGACGATTTCTTCCGAATTCATCTCCAGCAGGAGCAGCATCCGGTGCTTCTCAATCAGCGTGAAATGAGACTGGACCAGTTGCGCGATCCAGCCCTTCACCGGATCGAGGAAGACGCCGATGGCAGCGGCCAGCCAGAGGATGCCGAAGGCCACCCAGGCGCAGATCAGCCAGCGCAGACGGCGTGCGGCGCGCGCGTCGGCCTCGCCGGCCGCCGGATCGGGACGTCCGGCCAGCAGATACTCGCATCCGACGGCTGCCAGCAGCGACAGGGACAGCGTGGGCGCCAGCAGCGCCTTCACCGGAAAGCGCAGCACGCGGAAGATCGGAATCACGTCATAGAAGAACGAGAAGAGCGGTGTGAATCGGCCCATGGCCACCAACAGACCCAGCGCCGCCGCCACGGCCCAGAAGCGAACCATGCGGTCCTTCACCGCCAGGACCGCCACGGCCGCCATCGCCAGCGGCACGATCCCGAAGAACACGGAAAGCAGGAACGGCTCGCGCCCGTCCAGGTAGATCCACGGCAGGCCGCCGGTGTAGGTCAGCCAGTTGCCCCAGATCTCGGGAATCAGGATCTCCAGCAGCTTGAGCGGATGCAGCGACCAGAATCCGGAATGCTTGGAGGTGAGGTACGCGCCGCGTGGGGTGTTGGTCAGGTGGATCACCGCCGGAATCATCTGTGCCGCCGCGAAGGCCACCGACAGGAAACCCGCGGCGAGAAAACGCCGGACCAGAGCGTTGTTCGTGGGCGAGCGCAGGGGCGACCGGAAATCGCCGTACTTCGCCAAACACCAGCCCAAGGCCATAACCAGCGACGAGAGCAGCGTGGTGGGCTCGGCGGTCAGCACCTGCAGGGCCACCGCTCCGGCAAACACTCCCGCGCCGCGCCAGCCGCCCTGGCGCATCAGGTAGTCGGCTGCCAGAATCACCAGGGGCATCCAGGCCACTGCCGGGAGCATGTTGTAGAAGTTGCCCAGCGACATCGCCGGACCGCTGAAGACCCACAACGCGCCGGCAAACCAGCAACTCAACGGCCGCAGGCCCATGCGCCGCGCCAGCCAGAACCCGCCCGCCGCCAGCAGGAAGTAGTGCAGCACGTAGTGGAGCTTGAAGCCAAACACCGGCGGCAGGATCCAGGCCAGCCAGGCCGTGGGATAGAACAGCAGATAGATGGGATTGGAGGACACCGCCTCGCCGCAATGCTCGTACGGATTCCACAGCGGCAGCGACCCGGAGCGCACCAGGGAGCGCAGCTCCATGCTGCGCGGGAAGTGTTCTCCGGAGACGTCGCGGAAGAACGGAACGTCGGAGGTGAAGAGGTGCCGCCAGAAGACGGTCATGACCATCAGCATCAGCACGCTGAAGGCAATGGTGTACGAGCGCTCAGCCGCCGTTTCCCTCGGTGTGCTCTGTGACTCTGTGGTGATGGTAGCTCTCAGGTGATGCGGGGTCCTAGTATATTCGGTTTCTTGACGGGTTAGACTGGCGCGATGGCGAAGCTCTCGCGGATACCGATGCGGTTGGTCGTTTCAGGCGTCCTCGCGATCGCCGGTGGCGAAAGCTTCTGCCTTTTCGGGCCGCATACGCAGGCCGTCCACGTGAGTTGCCATGTTGTGCTTTACGCCGGCATCGCCCTCGCGGCTTTCGGGACGGTGCTTCACATCGCAGGCTCAAAGTAGCCGGGCGTGCCGTGACCACTTGGTCTGGTTCGTCCGGGCGAAGGGAGCCGCGACCGTAGAGGAGTGTCCCATGGGCTTGGCGGCCCGACGATCAGAATGAAAGTCCCGAATCGTTCCGTACGAGCCGCGAGGGTGACCGAGCGGGTGCTTCCCTGGGGAGAACGGGACAGATCAGGCTGTCCCCGCTGCCCCCGCTCAAGATAGCCGGGCGAACGTAGACAGGCTGGACAGCCTGTCCTACAAGAGCACTCCACTGCTTGCCGATCCACGTAGGACGGGCTGTCAGCCTGTCCAGCGCAGGCTAGGGCTTGCGGATGGCGTAGAGATGCTGCAAACCGCGGATGTAGATGCGCTCCCGGGCGATCGCCGGGGAAGCGAACACGCCTTCTCCGAGTGAATTGGTGCGCAGGA
>CAYPHP010000155.1:4106-7971 GCA_964410045.1 uncultured Acidobacteriota bacterium
CGGGCGATCGCCGGGGAAGCGAACACGCCTTCTCCGAGTGAATTGGTGCGCAGGACTTCGTACTTGGGCCCGGCCTTCACCACTACAGTATCGCCGTCTTCACTAGTGATCAGGATCTTGTCTTCGAAGGCCACCGGCGACGACGAGAAGCGGCCCGCCACGGGCGGCCGGCCGGAGTCGTACTTCACCTCTCCCGTCACAGCGTCCAGGCAACTCAGGATGCCCTTGTCGGCGATCAGGTAGAGCAGACCGCCGTGCAGGATGTTGGAGGCGACGTAAGCGGTTCCCTTCTCGTACTTCCACGAGAGGCCGGTTTGACTGATGTCTCCCGTGCCGCCAACTTTCAGGGCCAGAGTGCGCTTCACAGGGTTGCCGGCCGAGACGTAGACCATCCCGTGCCCAGCCAGCGGCGTGGCCACGGCATTGCTCTTGAGCCCGTCGCTGCGCCATAGTTCCTTGCCGGTGGCGGGATCGTAGGCGATCACCCACTCATTCCCGCTGGCGATCACCTCAGTGCGGTTGCCCGATCGGACCAGCAGCGGCGTCGACCAGCTCAACGATACGCGGCGCGGGGTCCGCCAGACTTCCCGGCCGCTGCGCTTATCCACACCCACAATGAAGGAGTGGTGGCCTTCGTTCTCGTCACACTGCAGGATCACCAGGTTCTCGTACAACACCGGCGACGCGCCATAGCCGACGCCGAGCGTGCTCAGGTTCCCGGGCGAGTATTTCCAGCGCAGCTTGCCGGAGTAATCGAAAGCGTAAAGCCCTTCACTCCCGAAGTAGACAAACACCGACTTCCCGTCGGTGACCGGAGTCAGGGAAGCGAAGCTGGCCCCGCGATGGCGGGAGTCGGAGACCGGACCTTCGTAGGCGGCCTTCTGCCACAGGATTTTCCCGGTATCCGCATCGAGGCTGAGCACGAAGAGGGTATGCCTGCGGTCGGCGCCCATGGCGTCAGGATGCGCGAAATCCTGACCCTCGAGTTTGTGCTTGGGGGCGGCCACCTTGCCGGGGACCACCGCGCCCTCGATCGCAGTCGTCAGAAAGATGCGGTTGCCCCAGACCACCGGCGAGGAATGCCCGCGTCCGGGAATCGGCGTCTTCCACTCGACGTTCTGAGTGCCGCTCCACTCAGTGGTCAGGTTGCGGGCTGCGGAGATGCCGTCGCCGTGCGGACCGCGCCATTGCGGCCAGTCCTCGCCAATGCAGAGTGCAGAATGAAGAATGCAGAATACGGAGTACAGCAAGATGCGTCTCATAGTTGGTTATGGAGTGCGGCGGCTTGCCGCCGCGGCGGTGGCAAGCCACCGCGCTCCAAGGCGAAGCGATAGTATGCCCCGGATGTCTGTTCCTTATTGTGAAACTTGGTTTCGGATGGCGTAGAGGTGCGACGCGCCGCGGATGAAGATGCGCCCGCCGGCGACCGCCGGCGACGCATAGACCGCCTCGCCCAGGGAGTTGGTCCGGAGCACCACGTGCTCCGGACCAGCCTTGATCACGAAGCTGTCGCCGTCCTCGCTGGTCATCAGCAGCACGCCGTCGAAGGCCACAGGTGACGCGGTGAACTTGGCCGGCACGGGAATCCGCCCGTTGTCGTACTTCACCTCTCCGGTCTTGACGTCGAGACACGTGAGGATGCCGGAATCCGTGGTCACGTAAACATAGTCGCCGTAGACCAGCGGCGAAACGACGTAGGCGGTTCCCTTCTCGTACTTCCAGGCCAGTTCCCCAGCGCCGCCGGCGCGGATCGCCAGCAGGCGCTTGGTGGGATATCCTGCGCCGGCAAAGACCAAGCCGGGGCCCGCCACCGGACTGGGCACGGCGTTGCTGCGGACGCCCTCGGTCTTCCACAGTTCCTTGCCGGTGGCCGGATCGTAGGCGATGGTGGCCTCGTTGCCGCCGGCCACCAGTTCCAAGCGTTCGCCGCTGCGGATCAGCACCGGAGTGCCGTAGCTCTGCTGCACGCGGCGCGGCGTTCGCCACACTTCCTTGCCGGTGCGTTTGTCCACCGCCACCATCGCGGACCCTTCGCCGTCGTCCTCGTCGCGCTGCAAGATGACCAGGTTCTCGTGGAGCACGGGAGAAGCGCCCACGCTCAGCCCGCGGCTCTTCAACGGTCCGAGCGCCGCCTTCCACAGTTGCTTGCCTTCCAGATCGTATGCGTACAGGCCTTCCGAGCCGAAGTAGGCGTAGACGGCGCGGCCGTCGGTCACGGGCGTGGGCGAGGCATACGTGCTCTTGCGATGCCGGTTGTCGTAAGCCGGGCCTTCGTAGGCGGTGCGCTCCCACAGGATCTTTCCGCTGATGGCGTCCAGGCAAAAGACCTTCAGGGTGTGCTTGAGGTTGGCGCCCATGCTGTCGGGATGCTTCCACTCGCCGCCGTAGCGAATATGGATCACCGCCTGAGCATCCGGAATCGGGTCGCCTTCCACGTCGGAGGTCACGAACACGCGGTTACCGACGACCACGGGGGAGGAATGGCCGCGGCCGGGAAGCGCAGTCTTCCAGGCGATGTTCTTGGTCTCACTCCACTCCTGAGGCAGGCCTTTCTCCTCGGAGACGCCGCGCCCGCCCGGTCCGCGCCACTGCGGCCAATCAGCGGAATTGCAGATTGCAGATTGCAGAATGCAGATTAGGAGAACTGCGATCCTCATGCTTCGTCCTTCGGCTCGGGGAGGAAGAAGCTGGCCGCCACGCCGACCACGTAGACCACGGCCGCGACGATGGCGGCGGCGTATGCCAGCTTGACCGAAGGGTTGGCCCCTGGAGTGACGGCAGTGAGTTGCGAGGTGACGAACGCCGCCGACGTGCCGATCATCCGCCCACCCACGTTGGCGGCAAAGCTCTCCCCGGTCCCCCGCAAATACACGGGATAGGCCCGCGGCAGATAGTTGCCCCAGAAGCTGAACTGGGCCACCGTCACCAGGCCGGCAAGAAAGATGCCGGCCTGCAGCATTCGTAAATCGGTCACCGCCGGCCACAAGAACACCACGGGAACAATGATGAGTCCGGGAACCTGGAAAATGCGGAGGAGCTTCTGGCGCGAGAGAATGCGCACGGCCAGGAAAGCCAGCAGGAAGCGTCCGGTCAAACCTCCGGCCTCCTGGATCTGCTGGGTGACACCGACGGTCTGCTGCTGCTGTTGGCCGGGCCGATCGCGCACGCCGGGCAGGCCGGGCACGAACCCCGGAATCTGCTGGATGGCCCCGAAAGCCGCGCCGTATCCGCAGGCGAAGATCAGCGCGGTAACCAGCGTGGTCCGCCGGTAGGCCGGGGTGAACAACTCTCCAAAGTGGGGCCGCTTGAGCGTTCCGGCTTTCTTCTTCTGCTCCCAGGCCGGCGACTCCGGCAGGAACGGCCGGATGATGATCAGCGGCAACGCCGGGATGACTCCGGAAATCAGCGTGTAGCGCCAAGCCTCATGCTGGCCGTAGATGGCCGGCAGATGCTGGCCGTAGGTGACGGCAAGGTAGTAAGCGCCGCTGACCATGAACCCGCCGATGGACGAAAACGCCTGGGTATAACCCAGCACCTTCTCCCGCTGCTGGGGATCAGTGAACAGTTCTGCCAGCCAGGCCACCGCGGCCACAAACTCCACGCAGACGCCCACGAACGTGGTGCAGCGCAGGAAGAGCAGCATCGGCAGGGAGGTGGCGAAGCCTGCCGCGAACGCCGAGAAGGCGTAGAGCAAGATGCTCCACACCAGGACCGAGCGGCGCCCCAGGCGGTCGGTCAAGTAGCCGCCCAGCATGCCGAAAATGCCGCCGGGGATCGCCGGGATGTAAAACAGGTAGCCACGCCAGTCGTTGAACTCTTTCGTTCCCGGCTTCAGCCCGCCCAACTCTTGCAGGGCCGGCGGCAC
>CAYPHP010000156.1:0-7931 GCA_964410045.1 uncultured Acidobacteriota bacterium
GTTCTTACCATCCAAAATTCCAGCGTCGTGTTCCGACGCGCTGAGGTGGTAGGATCCGGCTCGTACGGCATTGAAAAGCGCGAAACCGTTCTCATCGGTGCTGGCCACAAGCTTGTTTCCGGTGCCTTCATTGCTCGAAATTTGCACCTTGATGCCTCTGATGGGACGGCCACCGTCCTTGACGCTTACGCGAAAGGTCGGCCCAGTTTGAACGCTGGAATAGACGACCGTACAGGCTCCGCAGCGGATGATTACAACACTCATCGCCAGCATCAGTCTTGCCGATGTGCTGAGGAAAGGCACGCCAGCAGAATCGCAGAAGTTGGCCAAGGGCGCAAGGAGGGGTCAGCCTGGGGAAATGGGGAAATGGGAGTCAGGCCTGAACGCGCCCGTATTCTTTCGTTGTGGTAAGATCCACGACGTGGTCTTCGCCACGGGGACGATTCTGCCGATCCGTAGCAATGCCGGAACCGGCGACAGGGAGTACAAAACGAAGCCAAATCGGTGGGCCGACCGGTGAGGATCTTGGCCGAGGCGCGATTACAAAACGAAGCCACCGTTTGAAAACCCGTTTACAATGTGTCGTTTGCATGGCATGAAGTCGGCCCGGTCGAGAAAGAGCTTGACACGTGGCGGATCCGTAAACTAACATAACAGCGTTAACCTATGGGCGTTAAGGAACGGCGGGAACGGCAACGCGAGGCGCTCCGTGAGGAAATCATGGAAGCGGCCCGCAAGATGTTCGTCAAGGAAGGCTACAACAGCGTCTCCATGCGCAAGATCGCCGAGAAGATCGAGTATTCGCCCACCACGATCTACCTCTACTTCAAAGACAAGCAGGACCTGATCCACAACCTCTGCGAGTCGACCTTCGCCAAGCTGGTGAAGCTTCTGGGCGGCTTGTCGCAAGACTCCAGCGACCCGGTGGGAAACCTGCGCCGTGCCGGCCGGGCCTACATCGAATTTGGGCTGGAGAATCCGAACCACTATCTCGTGACGTTCGTGATCCCGCACAGCCACGGCGAGATGACTCCTGAGGAGATCGAGAACTCCATGGGCATGCAGGCCTTCCACGGACTGCGCATGATGGTGGCCGAGTGCATCCTGCAGGGCAAGTTCCGCCCTGTGGACATTGAAGCCACGTCGCAGTGCCTCTGGGCGGCCATGCACGGGGTCACTTCGCTGCTGATCGTCCACACCGACTTCCCCTGGGTCGAGAAGGAAAAGCTGATCGAGCAAACGCTGGACGCCGTCCTCGACGGGCTGAAAGCCTAATTTTTTTTGGCTTGGCGCTTAACACTGTTCAGTTTCATTCGTCTGTTATGTGTGAAGGGAGACCAACCATGAAACGCATCTACTTGATCGCTCTGGGAATCACCGCGGTGGCGGCGACGCTGGCCGCCGGAGACGCTCGCCGGAAGCCGACGCGCGAACGGGTGCTCGTGAACGCGCAACTCGCCGGCAAGGTGAAGGCGTTCCGCGTGCAGGAAGGGCAGACCGTGCGCCAGGGTCAGATCCTGGCCATCCTTGAGAATGACGCGCAGGCCGCCGAGTGCGCCGCGTCCGTGGCCAATCTGAAAGAGACGAAGGGTGACGTAGAACAGGCGCGGGCCCGCGTCGACCAGGCTTATGACGCTTGGTACAAGACGTTCGTTCGCGCGCCGGTATCGGGAGTGGTCGCCAAGCGGCACGTCCGGGCGGGTGATTCGATCGCGTCGCCCGCGACGCCGGTGGTGACCATTGCGGCGCAGCCGTAATCGGCGGATGTTAGCATAGTCGGAGTGAGCGACGATCCCGCCCTCCGCGAGCAACTCGAACGCATGCGCCGCGACTGGAACGCGCGGGCCGCGGAGGACGCCGAGTATTACGTCCGCACTCCCGACGAGAGCGGGACCGGATTCGACGAGTCCGGGCGCATCAGCTACGAGGAAGAGATCCAGCCGTTTCTGGATCTGCTGCTGGACGGCAAGCCGTCAGCGGAATGCCGCATGGTGGAAATCGGCTGCGGCATAGGGCGCATGACGCGCTGGGCCGCTCAGCACTTTGGGGAAGTCCACGGCCTGGATATCTCCCAGGAGATGCTGGCGCGGGCGCGCGACCGCGTCCGCGACTGTCCCAACGTTACGCTGTACCTGGGATCCGGCGGCGACCTCGCGGGTCTTCCGGATGCCTACTTCGATCTGGCGTTCAGCTACATCGTCTTCCAGCACATCCCCTCGCGCGAGATCATCGAGGCGTACGTGCGCGACGCGGTCCGCGTGTTGCGCCCCGGCGGCGCGTTCCGCTTTCAAGTGAGCGGCTTCAGCACCTGGGAATACCGCCGCCAGCCGAAGGACTCCTGGCTGGGAGAGTCCTACTCGTTGCCGCAGGCGCTGGATCTCTTGCAGCGCACTGGCCTTCAACCGCTCCATTGCCAGGGCGCGGGGACGCAATACCTGTGGATCGCGGCGCGCAAGCCTCGCAACTTGGGCGACGCGTCGCGGGACGTGCTACTCAAGGAGCTTGCCGAGCGAAAAGCCTGGCAGGAAAACCTGAATGCCGAGCTGAACCGACTGGACGTTGAGCCGCCGGAAATCGCGGAACTCGCGAGAGCCAAGAAGGCGGTCGCCGTTCTTCAGAGTGAATTCGACGAGCGGACGCGATGGGCTCAGAAACTGGAAACCGATTTGGCGGCGGCCCGAGAGCAGTTGGAGGCCCAGCAGCGCAATTGGGATGGAGAACTGGGAAAGGCTCGAAACGATCTGAGCGATCTGCAGCGAGCCTTCGAGGAGCGCACCGCTTGGTGCAAGTCCCTCGAAGAGCAACTTGAACAGGCCCTCCGCGCCCTGGCAGACTTGCAGCGCGAATTTCAAGAGCGGACGGCCTGGGCGCAATCGCTGGAGGCGGAACTGACGCGCGCTCGCGCCGACTTTGCTGATCTGCAAAAGGCTTTCGACGAGCGAACGGCGTGGGCGCTGGAAATGCGTGACGAGTTGGAACGCCGCAAGCCCTGACGCTGCCTGCTCTACCCGGCCATGCGGACCATTTGCTTCGCAGTCAGCAGCCACCGCAGTGTCCCGGAAGGATGATCGAGGTGTACGGTATGCACGTCCACGCGGATCAGTCCCGACTTCTTCAGTTGGATGGTGCAATGCGGTGAACCGAGCAGGAACGCGGCAAACTCGCTGAGCAACGGTTCGTGGCCCACCAGGAGCAGGGCCTTGGCGGCGTGATGCTTCTTCAGTTCCAGCCACAGCTTGGCGGCGTCACCCGACGGGATCAGCGCGCGCACCTCCACCGGCTTCTTGGCCGGGCTCAGTCCACGCGCGGCGATCACCGCGGTGTCCCACGCCCGGCGGTACGGGCTGGCCAGGATCGCGTCGGGACGGACCTTCAGCCGGTCCATGGCCCGCACCACGGTTTCCAGCTCTCGAACGCCGGCCTTGGTCAGACGGCGGTCATGGTCGGCCAGGTTGGTCCGGCGCAGTTCGGCAATGGCGTGCCGCAAGAGGAAGATCTTCATGGGTTATCTGGCGCTCAACGCTTTCCGCGTCCGCCGCTTGAGAGTCTCGAACACTTCCTCCACCGCTCCGTTGGCGTCGATGATGTTGAAGCCGTAGTAGTCGGCCATGTGGTCGAAGATACCCAGCAGGCGCTGCTGGTAACGGCAGAAGCTCTCGTACAAGTCGCGGCCCAGGTTCATGTCCATGCCCGACTCCCAGTAGTCGAAGCCGCGGTTGAAGGCCACGCGGGGAATCAAGTGTTCGAGGTCGGACTTCAGATAGAAAACCACACTGGGGACCAGCGCGATGTCGAAGACCTCGCGGACCCATTGCTCGTCCGCGCCGCGCACCACCGCGCGGGCGATCTGCGAGTAGATGTAGCGATCGGTGAGCACGATGAATCCGGCGCGCAACGCGGGAAGGATCTGGCTTTCCAGACGGTCGGCGAAGTCGGTGGCGTAGAAAAGGGTGTGCGTGATCAGGTTGAGGGTGTTGCCCTCTTTCGCCCGCTTCAGACCCTTGCCGGCCAGCGCCGAGCGGGTGAGCCCCGTATCGATTACCGCGTGACCCCGCTGCTCCAGCCATTGGCGCAGCAACGTGACTTGCGTGCTGCGACCGACGCCGTCGGTGCCTTCCACAACGATCAATTTGCCGTGCAGGTCTTCCACGCTGACCGCGGGAAGTCCGCTACCGTAGAACCGGAACGCCGACATGACGATGATTGGGCAGGCGCTTGAGCCCCTGCAGCTTCTCCTTGACGATGGCCCGCATCTGGGCCTGCTGTTCTTCGATGGACAAAGTGGCGTCGATCACCACCAGCCCGTACTCCTTAACCAACAATTCATATTGCTTCAGGATGCGCTCCTGAAACGTGCGGAAGCTGCCCTCGAGGTCGTCGGCCAGGTTAAGGTCCATGCCGGCCTCGTAGTACTTGAGGGCGTTGCGACCGCCGAGGATTCGGCCCAGCGCCACGTCCAGCGGCACGCGGAAATAGAACGCCAACGTCGGCTTCACCGCGAAGCCGTAGACCTTGCGGACCCACGCCGGGTCTACGCCGCGGACCACGTCGCGGGCGAACGCGGTAAAGATGTAGCGGTCGGAAAGCACTACGCCGCCGCTGCGCAGAGCGGGAATGATGTCACGCTCCAGGCGGTCGGCGAAGTCGCAGGAATGGGTCAAGCAGAAAGTGGTGGGCGTCAGCAGTTGCTTCTTCTTGCCCCGCCGGGTGATCTGCTTGATCACCGGGGAGGAGTTCCACTCGCTGAAGCGCACCGGATAGCCCTCGCCCAAAAGCCAGCGATGCAGCAGGGCCAACTGCGTGCTTTTCCCGGAGCCGTCGATGCCTTCGACGACGATCAGTCGGCCCGGGAACCTATGCTGGGCGTAGCGGAGCATGAGCCAACCAGCTATTGTAATGCAGAATGTAGAATGTAGAATGCAGAATGAAGATCAGAACCAGATGTCTCCGCATTCTGCATTCTGAATTCTGCATTCAGCCATGGATCTCTTCGGCGCCATAGACGCAGGCAGCAACTCGGTACGGCTGCAGATCGCCGCGTTCGTTTCCGGGTTCCAGCACCACGTGGTACGTGAGGAGCGCGCCGTGACCCGGCTCGGGGAATCGGTGTTCCGAAGCGGACGCCTCTCAGACCGCGCTTTCCGCGACACTCTCGATGTGCTGAAGAGCTTCCGCAAGAAGGCCGAGGAGGCCGGGGTCGTAGCGATGCGCGCGGTGGGCACCAGCGCCTTGCGCGAAGCCGACAACGCCCGCAAGTTCGTCAAGGCCGCCAGCCACGACTCCGGCGTCGAAGTGGACGTGATCTCGGCGCGGGAAGAAGCGCGGCTGATCCACCTCGGCGTCATCTCACGCCTGGCCAAGCAAGATGATCCCTTGCTGCTGATCGACATCGGCGGCGGAAGCGCGGAGTTCACCGTCAGCCGGGGCGGGCGCATCGGCGCGACCTGTTCGGCGCCGCTGGGCGTGGTCCGGCTCACTGAGCTGTTCCTGGACTCCGACCCGCCGGCTCCGGCCGAACTGGAACGCTTGGAAGGCCAGGTCCGCAAGAAACTCGAGCGCATCCATCAGTTGCTGGCGACGCCGCGCGGGCTCGGCGGGGAAGGCGCCGTCCGCGCCATCGGCACTTCCGGCACGATGGCCGCTCTGGCCGGCGCGGTCAGCCGGGTGGAGGCGTCGCGCAGTCTGCTGGAAGGCCAGCGTTTCACGCGCGCGGAAGCCGATGCGCTCTACCGCCGCCTGCGGGTGCTGGACCGCGATGCTCGAGCCAAAGTGCCCGGCATCAACGCCAAGCGCGCCGAACTGATCGTGGCCGGAGTGGCCGTGGTCTGCCAGGCCATGCGCGAGTTTGACCTGGCCGAGATCAGCTACTCCGACGCTGGGCTGCGGGACGGCGTGCTGGTGGACCTGGCGGCGCGCCGCGCCGGCGATCCCGCGGGCGTCGCTTACCTCAAGGACGAACGCCTGCTGGCCATCCGTCATCTCGGCGAGCGCTACGACTACGGGCCGGAAAGCAGCAGCCATGTGGCTCGCCTGGCCCGCCAGCTCTTCCAGTCGCTCCAACCCCTGCATGAACTGGATGAAGCCTTCGGCGAGCTGCTGGAAGCGGCGGCCATGCTGCACGACATCGGTCACTACGTCAACAGCGCCAAGCATCACAAACATACCTACTACCTGGTCGCCAACTCCGAGCTGCCCGGCTGGAGCGACAAGGAACGGCTGTTGATCGCCAACATCGCGCGTTACCACCGCGGCTCGTGGCCGGACATCGCGCACGACGGCTTTGGCGAGCTTAGCTCGAAGGAACGGCGCGCCGTGGAGCAACTGGCCACGCTGCTCCGCCTGGCCGACGCTTGCGACCAGGGCCGTCGCCGAAGTGTCCAGTCGGTGCTGGCGGTGGCCAAGTCCGACCGTCTGGAAGTGGCCCTGCTGGCTTCTGGAGAAGCGGAACTCGAAGGCTGGGCCGCCGCCAAGACCGCCGACCTGTTCCGCAAGGTCTTTGGGCGTAAGCTGGAAGTGCGCGTGGAGCGGATGAAGCCCGTGGCGACCGCATGATCAGGAGGTCTTCGTGAATCCGAAACACTTGCTGATTCTGGGAATCGCCGCATTGGCCGTACTTGCTTCCCCTGCAAACGCTCAACGGAGGGCGCGACTCCTTGATACCGAATGGAAGCTAACCCATCTGGAAGGCAAGACTGTAACCCTTGCCGGGAAGCAGCGGGCGCCAAACCTGCTGTTCAAATCGGGCGACAACCGTTTGTCTGGCTTCGCGGGGTGTAACCGCCTGTCCGGAACTTACCTCTTGAACCGCGCCGAGATGACTTTCGGCGGCGTGGCGGTCACCAGAATGGCGTGCGTTGAGGGAATGGAACTGGAGAGCGCGTTCCTGAAAGCGCTCGAGGCGGTTCGGACCTGGAAGATCACTCAGACACGCCTGGAACTGTCCGACGCCGGAGGCAACGTCATCGCAGCATTCCGCGCCGGGGCGTTCAAAAAGTGATTCAGGCCAAGCCCAAGTCGCCTGCACCGCGGCGTCGCCGACGCCGTCTGGTATCGGGACGAATGCGGAAGCGTCGCCGGCAGACCTTGCGGGTCTGGGCTCGCGACGTGGTGCAGGCGCGCCTGCGCATTCTCGAGCGGGAACTCGGCCGTCTGGAGTCGGTGCCGGGGGCGGAGACCATCCACAATACTCGGGTGGCCAGCCGCAGATTGCGCGCCGCGGTGCGCCATCTTGAACCTTGCTTCATGGCTCAGGAGGCCGAACGCCTGCGCCTGGAAGTCCGGCGCATTGCCGGCTTGCTGGGCCAGATCCGCGACCTGGACATTCTTGTCGAGAACGTGGCGGCCGATGCTCGCCGCAGAACTTCGCCGCTGTTTCTGCTGGTGCAGCGATTGCGAGTCCGCCGCCAAGGCATTCTCAATCGCTCCATCCCGGAGGCGCACAAACTGCGGGAACACCTGGTTTGGTGGCATGACCGTCTGAAGACCTAACCTATGGCCCGACTGCGTCCCCTCCGGTCCGTCCAAGCGAACTGCCGGCGTGTGCTGCCGCGCCTGTTGCGCCGCTACTTCCGCGCCGGACGGCGCCTGGTGCACGGCAACCCCGACTTCGGCGAACTGCACAGCTTTCGCATTCGCACGAAGCGCGTGCGTTACGTGGTCGAGTTGTACGCCGAAGTCTTTCCCCGGCCGCTGCGCGGCGCGCTGGCCGAGTTCCGAGGCATCCAGAGCGCGCTGGGCAAGATTCAGGACCAGACCATGGTCATCGCCTACTTCGAGGAACGCCTGATGCACGTGCGCACTCCCGGCCGCCAGACCGAGTACCTGCGCGTGCTGCACCGGGCCCGCGTCCGTCAAGGCGCGTACCGCTCCGCCTTTTTCCACCGCTGGCGGAAGCTTGAGCACCGCCACTTCCAGCGCTGGCTGCTGGAGGG
>CAYPHP010000157.1:0-282 GCA_964410045.1 uncultured Acidobacteriota bacterium
GAAGAAGGTCAGCGAAGAAGGGACGTCTATCGTGCTGGCTCGGCCTTTGGCGGACGGCTCCATGGCGGTCGGTCTGTTCAACCGTGGTGAAGCCCCCGCGGAGATCAGCGTGAAGTGGGCGGCGCTCGGGATGAAGGTAAAGAAGGCTCGCGACCTGTGGTTGCACCAGGATCTCAAGGTGTCCGGCGACGGTTACTCGGCGACGGTGCCCAAACATGGCGTGGTGCTGCTGAAAGTTTCGGCACGTTGATCCAATGATCCTCTTCCTGCTTGTCCTGCTGG